>JADLHH010000624.1 GCA_020848855.1 Anaerolineae bacterium
CGTGTCCCTGTCGGGCGACGGCTCGTCGGTCGATTCGGCAGCGTACGGCGGCGGGGGCTACGGCGGGTATGGCGGTTATGGCTACAGCGGAGGTCATTCCGGCGGCTGGAGCGGCTATTATGGTTGGGCGTGCGCGCCGCGCTACGACTGGGCGTACTCGTACGTGGTGCATTACGGCGACACGCTGGCGAATATCGCGTGGCGAGCCGGGTCGACGTGGCAGGAACTGGCGGCGGGCAACTGCATCCCCTACCCGGATTATATCTACGCCGGGCAGTACCTGCGCGTGCCGAACCCGGTGTCGTATTATCCACCGTATCCGCCGCACTACCCGCCCTACCCGTATCCGCCGTATCCATACCCACCGTACCCATACCCGACGCCGGTTCCGACGGGCATCCCGCCGACCTCCGCGCCGCCGCCAGTGGTGATCGGCTCGGCACTGACGTTCGCGCCGTACGACGAGATCAACAACAACACGGTCATCCTGCCGCCGGACACGCTGATCACGATTAGCTGGGTCGCCACGTTCCCGACGGCGGCGACACAGGTGACGTTCGAGCTGATTCCGCCGGGCGGCTCGTCCGGGACGCCGCTCGGCTCCGACAGCAACCTGGGCGACGGCGCGGCAATCACGTGGTACGCGACCGCCTACACGCAGGGGACGGTGCGGGCATACGCCACCTTCTCCGGCGGGTATGCGCCGCAGTACAGCGACAGCTACTACATCATCGCCGGATTCCCCCCGTGAGGTAAAGCGCCGGTTGAAATGAAGCAGATTTGTGTAGAGGCGTTCGATTGAGCGTCTCTATGCTTTGGAGCCGTAAGCGCCGCTTGCGCCTGACTCCCTCTATGACCACCTCCAAACGAGCATCGTGTGACTGCGGTATGATGGGCGGTTAAACCCTGTATCGTTTTGGCGTTCAAGTGGAGGTTGGAATGGCAGTCTTGATACCTGAGTCGCACAAGCATCTGCTGCTCGACCCGATCGTCGTGGCGCTGGTGACGGTCATGCCGGACGGACAGCCGCAGGCGACGCCGGTGTGGGTCGATTACGATGGCACGTATGTGATCGTCAACACGGCGCGCGGACGGCAGAAAGACCGCAACATGAAGCCGGGCGCAAAAGTGACGATCCTGTCGATCAACCCGAAAGACGGTCACAACTGGCTGGAAGTGCGCGGCGTGGTCGTCGAGGAAACCGAGGAAGGCGCGGTCGACGTGATCAATTCGCTGAGCCTGAAGTATCGCGGAAACGCCGATTATTACGCCACCGCGCCGGAGCAGCGCGGGAAGCAGCAGCGCGTCACCTACAGGATCGAACCGAAGCGCGTCAACACCAGCGGCTAGAACCGCAACAATTGTGCTTGCCTGGAACGCTCAACACGGGTTATAACATGATTGTAACCCGGTGGGAGCGCGGACAATATGGCAACGGACGACCTGATCGGCAAAACTATCGGTCAATTCAAGATCATTGAGGAAGTCGGGCGCGGCGGCATGGCGTCCGTGTACCGCGCCCGGCAAAGCAACATCAACCGCGTGGTGGCGATCAAGGTGCTGCCGCGCACGCTGCTGCACGACCCCAGCTTCTACGAGCGCTTCGTGCGCGAAGTCGATCTGGTGGCGCATCTGGAACACCCGCACATCCTGCCGATTTACGATTACGGTGAAGTCGATGGCGTGCCGTACATCGCCATGCGCTATCTGGCGGGCGGGAGCATGGCGCAGTGGCTGCGGCGCGGGCTGCCGTTGCTGGACAAGCTGACCAAGCCGATGACGCAGATCGCCTCGGCGCTGGACTACGCCCACCAGCAGGGCGTGATCCACCGCGACCTGAAGCCGGGCAACATCCTGCTGGACGAGAACGATAACGCCTACCTGAGCGACTTCGGCATCGCCCGCGTGCTGGACAGCAACCTGACCGGCAGCGCGATCATTGGCACGCCCGCGTATATGAGTCCCGAACAGGCAAACGGACGCCCGCTCGACGCCCGCTCCGACATCTATTCGCTGGGCGTGGTGCTGTACGAGCTGGTCACCGGGCAGGAGCCGTATGAAGCCGAGACGCCGGTGGCGCTGCTGCTCAAGCATATCAACGAGCCGATGCCCTCAGCGCGGGCGCTGCGCCCGGAACTGCCAATCGCCGGGGAGATGGTGATCCTCAGGGCGACCGCCAAGCAACCGGATGAGCGTTATCCTTCGGCGCTCGACCTGGCGGACGCCTTCACGGCGGCGATCCACCCGCAGAAGGGAACGGGTGTCGACCTGGACGACGACGCTAACCAGCCGACCGTCTTCGACGCGGATTCGCTGCTCAAGCGCACGCCGCCGCCCATCACCCGCCAGCCTGCCGCCAGCCCCGGCACACGTCCCGGACATCATACGCCGGGGTCGGCAATCGATCTGGACAATCTCATCACCCCGCCGCCGATGCAGCCGCCGTCGCAGGTGTCCGTCACCCAGCAGACGGCGCGCCGCACCAGCCCGATCCTGTATGCCGTAATCGGCATCGTGCTGATCGCGGTCATTGGCGCGGGCGCATTCTTCATGACGCAGAACAACCCGCCGCCCGCCACACCCGCCCCGATGCCGACGCCGTTCGGCGGCGCGTACACCGTTCGGCGCAGCGAATACACGATCTCGGTGCCGGATAACTGGAGCTTCAGCGATCAGTCCAACGATCTGGGGACGGTGCATATCTGGCAGTCAGGGACGGATGCTTACGTGGCGCTGTGGCTGGTCGAGCGCAGCAAGCTGACGCCGAGCAGCGCATTTCTGGCGGCGGTCGATGCCTTCGACGAGCGCGAGATGAACGATCAGCCGTCGCTGACGTACCTCAACGGCGACACCGCCGAAGACGGCTCGGTGCGGCATAGCTGGCGGCTGGACGGCGAGAACGCGCAGAATTTCCCGCCGGGGCAGACCGACAACTTCTACCTGCTGCGCGGGAAATATCTGGCGGTGGTACAGGTGTACTCGTCGTATGGGACGGGCAACGAACTCGTGCCGACCTTCCAGCAGGTGCTGGATTCGCTGCGAGTGACGCAGGCGTAGATTCTACCCCCTCACCCCCGACGCTGGCGCATCGCGCCCCTCTCCCACGCAAGCGGGGAGAGGGGCAACAGTACACGAATCAGTTGGCGATTTCTCGCGTAGGGGCGCGGCGTGCTGCGCCCCTACAATTCCACGCATATCACGAGTTCTGCACGTCGGCGCGCGCCGCGAAATATCCCTCGCGGCTGATGCGGTAGCAGGCAAGCGTCGAGCCGTAGTAGCGGTCGCTGACGCCCTGAAATGCCATGCCCAGCTTGCGCATGACGTTCTGCGAGGCTTCGTTCGCCGGGAACGCCAGCCCATAAATCTCGTCAAGGTCGAGCGCCTCGAAGCCATAGCGCAGGCTGGCGCGGGCGGCTTCGGTCGCCAAGCCGCGCCCCCAGTAGGCTTTCGCCAGCGTGTAGGCGATCTCGACATCGTCGGCGCCGGGGATGTATTCCAGCCCGGCGTGCCCGATCAGCGCGGCGGTGGATTTGTCATCGACCGCCCACACGCCGAAGCCGTGCAGCTCGGCGTGGCGCATGAAATAGCTGATGACCCACTGGCTGTCGGCGCGCAGGCGGGGCACGCCGCCGGGCAGATAGCGCATCACGTCAGCGTCGCTGCTGATGCCCGCGTAGTAGGCATCGACATCGTCCAGCGTGAACGGGCGCAGCCGCAGGCGCGGGGTCTCCAGCGTGGCGATCATGTGCTACCGCAGGCGGGGGGCAGCGCCGTGTCGTTATCCGGGCGGGATTCGAGCGTCAGCGGCAGGTCGAAGGTATCGGATCCGCGCACGATCAGCAGCTTGATGGTGTCGCCGGGCTTGGTGAACGCCACCAGATAGGCAACCAGATCGTCCATCGTCCTGACGTAGGTGTCATCGACCGCGACGATGATGTCGCCGCCGGCGCAGATGTCGCGCCCACGCACGGTGACGGCGTGGTCGCCAGGATGCAGACCGGCTTTCGACGCCGGGGAGTTCGGCGTCACGCCGGTGACCAGCACGCCGGCGTTGACCGGAAGCTGTAAGTCGCGCGCCAGCCCGGCAACGCTCATGCCGTTATCCGCCGGGACAGTGGCGATGCCCAGCCAGGGGTAATCGACGCTGCCATTCTCGATCAGTTCGGGCACGACGCGCAGCACCGTGCGCGCCGGGACGGCGAAGCCGACGCCCTGGAAAATGCCTGACTCGGTGCGGATGGCAGTGTTGACGCCGATCACCTGCCCGTGCGAATTGAGCAGCGGACCGCCGCTGTTGCCGGGGTTGATGTCAGTATCGACCTGGATGATCGATGGATTCTGGAAGCTGTTGATGGAATTGCTGACCAGCTCAGCCGAGGGAAGCTGCCGCCCCAAGCCGCTGACGATGCCGACGGTCATCGAGCTAGCCAAGCCGAACGGGTTGCCGATGGCGATGGCGCGCTCGCCGACGTGCAGCGTATCCGAATTGCCGAACACGATCGGGATCAGCAGGGAACGATCCACGTCGTCGGTATCGACCTTGATCACGGCGATGTCGCTGTAGGCATCGACGCCGACCACCGTCGCCGGGGCGACCGCGCCGTCGTGGAAGGTGACGAGAATCTCGTCGGCGTCGTTGACCACGTGGGCATTGGTGATGATGTACCCCTGATCGTCGTAGATGAAGCCGGAGCCGCTGGCGTTATCGATGACACCCACCTGCTGCGTGCGAATCGTCACGTCGACGTAGACGACCGACGGCGTCACGCGGTCGTAGATGTTCTGCAGCAGCAGGTATTCGGCGTCGGCGGCGTCGATGACCGCCTGCGGAATGGGAGTCGGCGTTTCGCGCCCCTGCGCCTGATACGACACCAGCGCGTTGATCGGCGTGCTGGGGACGCCGCTGGGGGGCGGGGCAAGCTGCCCCGGCTGGCAGGCGGCGACAACCACCACAAGTGCAGCGGCGACGATCAGTTTGGGGTTCAGCATCACGATTTTGTACCTACAGAAGTTCCAGAAATTCATCGACCGACATTCCCGCCTGGCGAATAATACTCTTCATCGTCCCCGGCTTAATCTTGCCGGGATGCCGAGGGACAACAACGACGTGTTCGCCGTCATGGTAGACAGTGTGACTCCCCGTTTGCCGAACGAACGAGAAACCCGCGCGCTGCAAAGCGTTGATACATTTCTCGCGCGGTGACATTCGCCAGACGACTCATATCTGTGTAACGAGGACGGGGGCACCTTCGGCTACCGGTTCGGCATCTTCTGGGGGAACCTCTCTCCCAAGGTCATGCATGGCTTCAATATACACGCTGATTGCGTCGCGGGCATTGGCGAGCGCTTCTTCGACCGTATCGCCTTCGGTCACGCAGCCGGGCAGGCTGGGCACTTCGACGGTGTAGCCGCCGACCTCCAGATCGGGGATCAAGATCACGGTACGCATCGGAGCAATCTCGCTTTTCGACCATTCACCGAAAGAAAACAGGAGCCTGCAACCGTCGATTGCCTGGCTCCTGTTCATTGTACACGGATTCAGCGTCAAAACGGCGCGTGCGACACTAAAATGTCGCCTTGAGCTGCTCGACCAGCGCCCGCTGCTCGTCATTCAGGCGCTCCGGCACGGTGACGAGGATGCGCGCATAGAGGTCGCCAAAGCGATCCGCCTGATTGAGGACGGGCATCCCCTTGCCGGTCAGCCGGAACTTGCGCCCGGACTGCGTGCCCGCCGGAATCTTCAGCTTGACCGGGCGGCTGAGCGTGGGCACTTCGGCTTCGCCGCCCAGCAGCGCCGTGAACAGGTCGATCTTCACGTCGACCGTCAGGTTGTCGCCGTCGCGCTCGAAGCGCGCATCTGGCTCGACTTCGACGATCAGATACAGGTCGCCGGGCTGCGCGCCGGGTTCGCCCTCGCCCGCCAGCCGCACTTTCGTGCCGGTCTTCGCCCCGGCGGGAATATTGACGCGCACCGTCCGGTCGCCTTTGGTGATCAGCCGAGTCGCGCCGGAATAGGCTTCCTGAAGCGTGATGCTGACCCGCTGCTCGATATCCTGCCCGCGCCCGCTGCGCGTACCCACGCCTGCCGCGCCTGCCGAACGGTCGCGCCGCCCGAACAACGAGCCGAAGATATCGCCCAGGTCGCCAAAATCGACATTGCTGGTCGTGTAGGTGTACTGCCCACCGTTGCCCCCGGCGGGGTTCGCGCCCCAGGGAACCTGCTGCGGGTTGACCGTGCCGAAGCGGTCGTAAGTGGCGCGTTTTTCCTTGTCGCTGAGGACTTCGTAGGCTTCGTTGATCTCCTTGAAGCGCGCCTCAGCGCTCGGATTATCCGGGTTGGCATCCGGGTGATGTTTCTTCGCAAGCTTGCGAAATGCCTGCTTGATTTCCTTATCGCTGGCGGTGCGGCTCACACCCAGCGTCTTATAGTAGTCTTTAGCCATAGGGTCTCGGTAGATTACGAAATGGTTTGTCCCTCCCTCTATGGTATGACGAGGGGGGTAGCAAGTCAACCATATCGCGACATTTCTTACGCAGATTTTATCCTGCGGCTGCCGCGCCGAATCATGTCAAAGACTGGAAAAGAAGCTGAACCGCCAAGACGCCAAGAATCAGAGGGAATGACGCGCAGCGATCACCGGTTTGAATCGGGCTGACCCGAATTTGCACCGGAGACGAGGATGTTATCGGCGACCTGAAAGCCGACGACCCGGCGCTTGCCATCGACCAGCGCCGTGATCGGTCCATGAAACGGGTCGCGCTCGACGATTTCGACGTGGGCGTTCAGCCGGAAGC
>JADLHH010000625.1 GCA_020848855.1 Anaerolineae bacterium
ACCGCCGATCTGACGACCTTCCTCGTCAAGCCGGACGGCACGCCGCTGGACGAAAGCATCGGCACGATGCTGCGCCGCGTCACTTATCACTACTGGTTTCACATCGGCGAATCGCAGGCGATCCGGCAGTTGCTGGGGCACACCAATTTAGGGGTTTTCGTCGGCGGTATTGGTGACGAAGCGCCTTATCGCCCGGAATAGCGGTCGATTCGGGCGTAAATCACGTATCCGATCCCCTTTAATTACGTATAAATAGACAGACGCAATCGACAGCAATCAGGGTTGCGCGCGTAGTGAAGGGACATGGAACTCTCATGGCACAGGCAATTGAAGTAGAAGGGCTGACGCGGGTTTTCGGCAGCCTGCGGGCGGTCGATGATCTGTCGTTCGGCGTCGAGGCGGGCGAGGTCTTTGGCGTGCTCGGTCATAACGGCGCGGGCAAGACGACGCTCGTCCGGTTGATCAACGGCGTGCTGGAGCCGACATCTGGCAGTATTCGCGTGCTGGGGATGAACCCGGTCACGCAGGGGAGCGACGTGCGCCGGCAGACCGGCGTCCTCACCGAGACGCCGTCGCTGTACGAGCGCCTGAGCGCGCACGACAACCTGAAACTGTTCGCGCAGTTCTACGACATCGCCAACGCCGACCAGCGCGTCGACGAGATGCTGCGGCTGTTCAACCTGACCGAGCGGGCGAATGACCGCGCCGGGGGGTTCAGCAAGGGCATGAAGCAGCGGCTGGCGCTGGCGCGGGCGCTGGTTCACGCCCCGCAGATTCTGTTTCTGGACGAGCCGACGGCGGCGCTCGACCCCGAAGCCGCGCGTAACGTCATCACGCTGATCGAATCGCTCAGCCGCGAGAGTGGGCGGACGGTCTTTCTGGCGACGCACAACCTCGACGAAGCGCAGCGGCTGTGTACCCGCGTGGCGGTGCTCAGCCAGGGCAGGCTGCTGGCGCTCGGCACGACGGCGGAACTGGGGCGGCAGTTGTGGCAGTCGCTCTGGCTCGATTTCGACCTGCGCGCCCCGCTGACGAGTGACCAGACCGCCGCGCTGCGGGCGACCGACGGCGTGCGCGACCTGCAAGCCGACGGTAGTAAGCTCGCCGCGCAGGTGAGCGACGAAGCGCATATTCCGCAGGTGATCGCTGCGCTGGCGGCGGGCGGTGGGCAGATCATGCGCGTCAACCCGCGCGAGCATTCGCTCGAAGATATCTACTTCGAGCTGCAGCGGCGCGAGGAGGTGAAGTCATGAACGGGATGAACTGGCGCTTGATCTGGAATATCGCCCTCAAGGACTGGAAAGAGGTGCTGCGCAACCGCATGACCTGGACACCCTCGGTGATTGTGCCGCTGATCTTCGTCGTGGTCATCCCGCTGCTGATTACGCTGCTGCCGCAGTCGATCAACATCCCGGCTGGCTCGATGAGCGGCGACTTCGACATGCTGATGAGCGCTTTTCCGCCGGCGCTGCGCGACGAGATCGCCGGGCTGAACACCAATCAACTGATGATCACGCTCTTCCTCGGCTATATGTTCGCGCCCATGTTCCTGATCATGCCGCTGATGATCGCCAGCATCATCGGCGCGGACAGCATCGTCGGCGAAAAGGAGCGCAAGACGCTGGAAGCGCTGCTGTATACCCCCGCCACCGACCGCGAATTGTATCTGGCGAAATTCCTGTCGGCGTTTTTGCCGGCGGTGCTGATCGCGTGGGGCAGCTTCATCGTCTATGCGGTCGTTGTCAACGCCGCCGGGATGCCGATCATGGGGCGCGTCTGGTTCCCGCTGCCGCACTGGTGGGCGCTGATCCTGTGGGTCGCCCCGGCAGTTGCGGCGCTTGGTATGTCGGCAATCGTCCTGGTGTCGTCGCGCGTCAGCACGTTCATGGCGGCGCAGCAGGTCTCCGGCTTGCTGGTGCTGCCGATTGTGCTGCTGGTGGTCGGGCAGTTGTCGGGGGTGGTCTACTTCGGCGTCGAACTGGTGCTGCTGCTCGGCGCGATCATCTGGGTGATCGACGTGGTGCTGCTGTGGCTCGGCGTCCGGCAGTTCTCGCGCTCGGCGCTCATGGCGCGAATTTGAACCACAGAGACCGCAGAGGGCACGGAGAATATTTCTCTGTGTTCTTTGCGTCCTCTGTGGTTGAAAGTTTTTCGATTCTAGGAGCGGATTCGTATACATGACTCAACGAACCATCACGAAGACGACCGCCCGCCGCCTGGCGATTGCCCGCCAGCGCCTCGCCGGGACGCCGCCCCCTGCCACCGCCGAGAGCATCCTCGACGTGGTGCGCGATCTCGGCTGTTTGCAGCTTGACCCGATCAGCGCGGTCGCTCGCAGCCACCAGTTGGTGTTGTGGAGTCGCCTCGGTCAGTACAAACTGGCTGATCTGGATCGGCTGATCTACGCGGATCGTCACCTGTTCGAGTATTGGGCGCACGTCGCTTCGATTGTCCTGACCGAAGACTACCCGATCCACCACTGGCGGATGCGCAACTACGTCAATGGCGATGGCGACGATCCCTGGTCGCTGCGCGTGCGCGACTGGATCGAGCAGAATCGCGACCTGCACGACTTCATCCTCGCCGAGCTGACCGAGAAAGGCGCAATGCTCTCGCGCGAACTCGAACTGGACGGCGTCGACCCAAAACACTGGGTATCGAGCGGCTGGACGAGCGGGCGCAACGTCAGCCGGATGCTCGATTTCCTGTGGTCGCAGGGCAGGATCATGGTGGCGGGTCGTTCCGGCGTGCAGAAGAAATGGGATTTAGCCGAGCGCTGCCTGCCCGAATGGACGCCGCGCGATCAGTGGGAGAGCGATCAGGTTGTTGCTTACGCGGCGCAGAAATCGCTGCGGGCGCTCGGCGTCGGCACGATCCAGCACATTAAGCTGCATTACACGCGCGGGCGCTACCCTGATCTGGCTCGTGTCCTCACGGAACTGGAAAAGCAGGGGCGCGTCGCCCGCGTGGGCATCGAGGGGGTGTCGGGGACGTACTACATCCACGCCGACGACCTGCTGCTGCTCGACCGGATCGAGGCGGGCGACTGGGAGCCGCGCACGACGCTGCTCTCGCCGTTCGACAACCTGATCTGCGACCGCAAGCGCACCGAAACGCTGTGGGATTTCTACTTCCGCATCGAAATTTACGTGCCCGCCGACAAACGGCAGTACGGCTATTACGTGCTGCCCATCCTGCACGGCGACCAACTGATCGGGCGCATCGACCCGACATTCGAGCGCAAAACCAGGACGCTGCGAGTCAGCAACATTTACGCCGAGCCGGGCGCGCCCGCCGACGCCGCCCCGGCGATTCGCGCGTCGATCAAGTCGCTGGCGGGCTTCCTCGGTGCGAAGCAGATCGAGTACGGCGAGGTGGCGAACGTCTGGCGCAGGAAGATACGCTGATGGTGACGTGGCAGCAGACACAATCCTCGCCTATCTGAATGGGCAGATTTCGCTGGACGAACTGGTCGCATGGTCGGAAGATGCGATGGTGACGTTCACCGAATCGAACGAGCGCCCGCCCAACGCCGATGCGATCTGGGATGCGCTGTTGTATCTTGGCGCGGCGGATACGCCGGGCTTTCCCCTAACCTGGGAAGCTATCCGCGAAATGCTCGATCAACTGGGACGCCCGGTACAGAATGTGACCGCATAAGGCGCAGAGGATAATCTCACGATTACCCCCTGTGCCCTGTTGTTTTCTCACCCGCCGAGCGCGGCGACCGCCTTTTCGACACTCTCCACCGGCTTGACGTTCAGCTTCTCGTCGACGACGACGCCGTTTTCGTCGATGATCCAGTGTGAGCGGATGACGCCCTGATACGTCTTGCCGTAGCTGGTCTTTTCGCCCCAGCCGCCCCACTGCTCCAGAACCCGATGATCCGGGTCGGAGAGCAGATCGTACTGCAGCCCTTCCTTCTGCTTCCACTTCAGGTTGTCTGCCGGCGTGTCCGGGCTGATGCCGAGGATGACGATGTTGTTCTGCGTGAATTTGGGGAACTGGTCGCGGAAGCCGCACGCCTGAGTCGTGCAGCCGCTCGTCCCGGCAGCGGGATAGGCGAACATCACCACCTTCTTGCCCCGATAGTCGCTCATGTGAACGGTTTCGCCGTCCTGATTCAGCAGCTCGAAATCCGGTGCTGGCTCGCCAACGGTTGGCATCTAATTGCTCCTTCGTTGATTGGAAAGTAGGTCTATTCTACCCAAGCTCGGCGACTTCGCCGACTGCCGCCAGCGCCCGGCGCACGCTGTCCTTCGGGCTGACGTTGATCTGCCGCTCGACCACCATGCCCGCTTCATCGATCACCCACATCGAGCGGTTGACCATCGGCACGCGGATCATGCCCATGATCGGTATGCCCCACGCGCCCCACTGTTCCAGTACCCGGTGATCGGTGTCGGAAAGCAGATCATACGGCAGATTTTTCTGTGTTTTCCACTGGCGCAGCAGCTCGACGTTATCCGGGCTGATGCCCAGCACAACGGCGCGCGATGACTGGATGCTGAAAAATTCGTCGCGGAAGCCGCACGCCTGCGCGTTGCAGCCCGGTGTATCGGCTTTCGGGAAAGCGAACAGGATGACTTTCCTGCCACGATAGTCGCTCAGGCGGACGGGCGCGCCGTCCTGATTGAGCAGTTCAAAATCGGGTGCTGGCTGACCGATCACAATTTCACCTTGCACTCATGGATTGCGACTATGCTGGTATACCGTAACAGGATGAGAGCGACTTAAGAAACGCGGTGGTATTCTCTTAAAATTATGAGGCTTCGGCGAACCACTCTCTCGGTACTCGGCTTGGTCACCACGCTGACGATTCTGCTGGTGGCGTACCTGCCAACCCTGCAAACGATCCCCAACGGCTCGGAAAATTATTACATGATCGACGTGGGCGAGACGCAGATCGTGCTGAACCGGTGGGGCACGCTCCACGCGACCGGCTACCCACTGTACGTGATGACTGGCAGCGCGATGACGGCGCTGCTGCGCGCTTTCGGCATCGATTCGGCGACCGCCCCGGCGGTGGTCTCGCTGTTCTGGGGCATCCTCACGCTCACGCTGGTCTACGCGCTGGCGCTGCGCTGGACGCGCCGGATCGCGCTCGCCGCCGCCGCGACCGTCCTGTTTGGGCTGACGCGCACGATGTGGATTCACAACGACATCGCCGAAGTCTACACCATGACGCTGTTTTTCGAGGCGCTGCTGCTGGCGCTTGCGCTGTGGCAGCCGCCGGTGCGCGGGCG
>JADLHH010000626.1 GCA_020848855.1 Anaerolineae bacterium
AAGTCATGGCGACGCTGTTTTACGAAGCCAGCACCCGCACCGATATGTCCTTTCAAGCCGCCATGCAGCGGCTCGGCGGCGATACGATTGCCACCAGCGGCGGCGTCCAGTTCTCATCGGTCTATAAAGGCGAAAATCTGGCGGATACGATCCGCGCGGTCGGCTGCTACGCCGATATCATCGTCCTGCGCCACCCGGAAGTCGGCTCGTCCTACGAAGCAGCTTACTATCTGGATCGCCTCGGCGAGCGGCTGGGACGCCAGCCGGTGGTCGTCAGCGGCGGCGACGGCATCGGCGAGCATCCCACCCAGGCGCTGCTCGACCTGTTCACGATTGTCGACTTCAAGGGCGATGTCAATCACCTGCATGTGGCGATGGTCGGCGACCTGCGCAACGGGCGCACCGTCCACTCGCTCGCCAAGCTCATCGCGCAGTACGAGGCTTACGACACGTCGCTGTATTTCGTCTCGCCGCCCACCCTCTCGCTGCCGGAATCCATCGTCAATTCGCTCCGGGCGCGCGGTTTCACTGTCTACGAGACTGACAACCTGCAGGAAATCCTCGGCATCTGCGACGTGATCTACTGGACGCGCATCCAGCAGGAGCGCTTCGCCGACCCCGCCGAATATGCCGCCATCGCCGACGACTTCATCATGACGCCTACCCTGCTCGCTCAGGCGAAATCCGACGCCATCCTCATGCACCCGCTGCCGCGCCGCCACGAGATGGGCACACCCGCCGACCACGATATCCTCGACGCCGACCCGCGCAGCATCTACTTCCGCCAGATGGAAAACGGTATGTTCGTCCGTATGGCGCTGGTTTCAAAGGTGCTGGGCGCGTGACGGTTATACGCATCCCCGGCATGGTCGACCCGCACGTCCATCTCCGCGATCTGGAATGGGCGCACAAAGCCACGTTCGCCAGCGAGACCGCCGCCGCGCTCGCTGGCGGCTATTGGGCGCTCCTCGACATGCCCAACACGCCGCCGCCGACCATCACCCGCGCCGCCCTTAATCTAAAACGCGCGGCGATCTCCCGGCAGGCGGTATGCGACTGGGGTTTGTACTTCGGCGCGTCCCAGGACAGCAATCAGGCAGAGTACGCGGGCGTCGCCGGCGACGTATGCGGGCTGAAAATCTACAATAACGCCACCACCGGCACACTGCTGATTGATGATCAGGCGGAGCGCGAAGCGCACTACCGCGCCTGGAATTCCGGCAAGCCAATCGCCGTTCACGCCGAAGGCGAAACCGTCGCCGACATTCTGTCGCTCGTGCGCCGGCACCGCCGGTTCACCCACTTCTGCCACATCAGCACCGCGTACGAAATCGCTTTGCTGCGCGCGGCAAAGCAGGAGGGCTTGCCGATCAGCATTGGCGTGACCCCTCATCACCTTTACTTAACTGATGATGACCGTCCCCGACTCGGCACGCTTGGATTGATGAAGCCGACTCTCAAGACTGCTGCCGACCGTGACGCGCTCTGGGATGCCCTCGCATCCGGTGTCGTCGATATCATCGAATCCGACCACGCGCCGCACACGCTCGCCGAAAAGCACTCCCCTGCCCCACCCTACGGCGTGCCAGGACTGGAAACCACACTGCCCCTGCTCTGTCTGGCAGCCGCTGAAGGGCGCCTGACTATGGAACGAGTGATCAATCTGGTCGCGCTCAACCCGCATCGCGTTTTCGGGCTGCGTCCTGCCGCCGAGACTTACACCCTGGTCGATACCGCCGCATCCTATGTTATCGACAACGCCAGCCTGCGCACGAAATGCGGCTGGTCGCCGTTCGCCGGGATGCGCGTATTCGGTCGCGTCGTCGGCGTGTGGATACGCAGCGTACAGGTCTACGATGGCGAAAACGTGCTCGTCTCCCCCGGTTTTGGGCGCGACCTCGCCCAAGCGGAAGTCACCGTCTAGTGCGCGCCGTCTTTCTCGCCGTCTACCGCCTGCTCTACGGCGCTGCCCGTCCGCTGATCTTCCGCAGCACACCTCAGCAGTCGCACGAGCGGATGCTCCGGCTGCTGGCGTGGCTGGACGATCACCGCTGGACACATATGCTGCTTCGGTTCACGAGTCATCTCGCCTTCTCCGAGCGTCCCGTGACTGTGGGCGGCGTCCAGCTCACGCACCCGCTGATCCTCGCCGCCGGGTTCGTCAAAGGCGAAGGCTTCACAGATGAAGCCGAAGCGCTCGCCGCCGTTCGCCGCAATATGATCCCCGGCTGGCGCAGTATGCCGCTGCTGGTCGGCGCGGTCGAGTTCGGCTCCTTCACGCGCAGTCCGCGCCTCGGCAATCCCGGCGTCGTCCTCTGGCGCGACGAAGCGTCACACTCGACCCAGAATCGCGTCGGGCTGAAAAATCCCGGCTCACTCGCCGCCGCCGAATTTCTGTCGCTGCGCCGCGATGACCTGCCACCTGTTTACGGCATCAATATCGCCGTTAGCCCCGGCGTCACCGACCCAACACAGGAATGCCGCGACATTCTCGAAGCCCTGCAAGCCTTCACCGGTCGCGGCATCCGTCCGGCGTGGTTCACGCTTAACCTGAGCTGCCCCAACACCGAAGACGATCCTGGCAGCCGCCAGACCGAAGCCCGCGCCCGTGACCTGTGCGCCACTGCTGCGGCGTTTCTTCAGCCTTACGCCGTCCCGCTGTGGGTCAAGCTCAGCCCCGACCTCGCCGCAGACCAGTACCGCGCCCTGCTGCGCGCCTTCGCCGATACCAGTGTCCGCGCCGTGATCGCCACCAACACGCTTGGCGCGCCCGCACCAGACCATTCAACGGCAGGTGTCGCCGGTGGTCGCCTGCATGACCTCGCGCTCAGGGTCGTCCGGTTGCTGTCCGACGAAATCGCCGCGCAAGGTTACGCTATCGACGTGATCGGCTGCGGCGGCGTCGAAAATGGCGCAGCCTTTCGGTCGTTCGCCGCTGCTGGCGCGCGTGCCGTCCAGTACTGGTCAGCCCTCGTCTACCGGGGACCGCTGGCAGCCGCCCTGATTGAGAGTGAAGCATGAATGATATTGCCCAACAGATCGCATCGCAGACTGCGCGTGCCCTGCTCGACATTCGTGCGGTTGTTTACACGCCGGATGCTCCCATCACCTTCAAATCCGGCATTGTCTCGCCGATTTACGTCGATAACCGCCGCCTGCCGTATGAGCCTCATGCCTGGCACCAGGTGATCGACGGGTTCCGCCGCGCTATCGACACCCAAGCCCTCGAATTCGACGTGATCGCCGGCATCGAGACTGGCGGTATTCCGCACAGCGCCGCGCTCGCCTACACGCTGGAACGCCCGTCGGTGTTCGTGCGCAAGCAGCCGAAGGAATACGGCATGAAGCGCCGCGTCGAAGGTGGCGAAGTCGCGGGCAAGCGCGTGCTGCTGATCGAAGACCTGAACACCACCGGCGGCAGCAGCCTGTCGGGTGTCGATGCCCTGCGCGACGAGGATGCGCAGGTGGTTGCCTGCTTCGCCATTTTCAGCTATGGTTTCCCGCAGGCAGCCAAAGCCTTTGCCCAGGCTGATCTGCCCCTGATTACCCTCACCACGCTCGATTCGGTGCTGGAAGCCGCCCAGCAGACCGGCTATCTCACTTCAGATGCGCTCGCCGTCGTCCGCAACTGGCAGCACAGCACCCGGAAAGGATGAACCGTATGTCGGTAACCATCACCAGCATCGTCGAAAAATACGACCGCCGCGCCGACGCCGCCAATTCGCTGCTGTGCGTCGGGCTGGACAGCGCCGTCACCAGGCTCCCGTCACGCTTCGGTGACGACCCAACACCTCAGTTCGCCTTCAACCGTTGGGTCATCGAACAGACGCACCCGTTCGTCGCCGCCTACAAACCCAATATCGCCTTTTACGAGGCGCGCGGCGCGCAGGGTCTGCACGAACTCAAGCTGACGATGGACTATCTGCACGACAACCACCCGGACATCTTCATCATCTGCGATGCCAAGCGCGGCGACAACAGCACCAGTAACACGGGTTATGTCGAGGAGATTTTCGACTGGTTCGGCTTCGACGCCGTCACGCTGCATCCGTACATGGGCAGACAGACGCTCCAGCCGTTCCTGTCCCGCGCCGACAAAGGCTGCATCGTCCTGTGCCGCACGTCGAACCCCGGCGACGACGAATATCAGGATTTGCTGGTCGAAGGGAAACCGTTGTGGCAGATCGTCGCCGCCCGCGTCCACGACGAATGGAACGTCAACGCCAACTGTATGCTGGTGGTCGGCGCAACCCAGCCGGAAGCGCTGCGCCAGGTGCGCGCCATCGTCGGCGATATGACTGTCCTCGTGCCGGGAGTCGGCGCACAGGGCGGCAGCGTGCGGGACGCCGTCACCGCTGGGATCAACCGGCACGGCAAAGGCTTGATCGTCAATGCCTCGCGTTCGGTCATCTTTGCCGATGATCCAGCAGCCGAAGCGCGCGCACTCCGCGACGAAATCAATCGCTACCGCTAATCTGCCTCATCACCCAACGGGGAACGTAGGGGCGCGCGGCTTGGCTTGCGAAGCAA
>JADLHH010000627.1 GCA_020848855.1 Anaerolineae bacterium
GCGCGCTCGTAGACCTGCTCCGGCGGTTGACTGTGGTAGCTGCCAGGGTGAAACACGATGTCGCGCGCCCCGGCGAGGAAGCCCGCCCGCGCCGCCGCCAGCAGCCGGGCGTCACTCTTTTCCATCAACTCCGCCGTCTGGCTGTTCAGGTTGATGAAATAGGGTGCGTGGATGCTCAGCGTGATGTGGTTGGCTTCCGCCGTCGCCTTGATCTGCGCGCAGGTTTCGTCGCTGACGCGCACGCTCTGCACCCAGGCGATTTCCAGATGCTCCAGCCCCAGTTGGCGGATGTGTTTGATGGCGGCGGGCGTGCCGCTCTCCGGCGAGGTCTGCGGCGAGCCAACCGTGCCGAAGCGCAGCCGTTCTTCCGGGTTTTTATCCAAGTGAGGTCTCCTCGTATTCGCGTAACCCGCTATAGTTGACTGTAGAATACCATTTCGCACGTGTTCTGGCGCACAAGGTTAGGCTTTTAGATTGGACTTTTAACTTTCAACTTACGTATTATGGATACAGAGGCGCATCCCGCCTCTATGCTATCCGAAAATGCCGGGGATCACCTCATGCTCACACATCTCGCTCTCTTTCGTCAACGTGCGCTCGTCATTGCCATTCTGGCGTCGCTGGTTGTGCTGGTGTTGTGGAATATCCCGCAGTTGGATTTCATCCTCTATCCCGTCCGGCTGTTCGTGACCTTCGTCCACGAGTCCGGGCACGGCTTGGCGGCGATCCTCACCGGCGGGCATTTCGAGAATTTCCGCGTCGACCCGAATACGTCGGGTGTTGCGCTGACGGCTGGCGGCTGGCGCTGGCTGATTCTCCCGGCGGGTTATCTCGGATCGGCGCTGTTCGGGGCGCTGCTGTTCTACATCACCAACACTGTGCCCTACCCGCGCACCATCTCGCTGGTGCTGGCGATCCTGGTCGCGGTCGTCACCGTCCTGTTCACCAATTTTCTCTCGACGGCGTTTCTGGTCGGGCTGGGGAGCGCGCTGGTGCTGCTGGCGCTGTGGCGCTACGCCGACCGCAGCGTCAACCTGCTCGTGCTCGACGCGCTGGCGATCCTCACCGGGCTGAACGTCGTCCTCGACCTTTTCGCGCTGGTCACCCACAGCAGCGCGGCGATGGGCGAAGTCCTCAACGATGCAGCGGCGTTCTCGCGCGACATCGCGCCGATTCTGCCGCCGGTCATCTGGGCAATCGTCTGGACGATCCTCGCGGTGCTGATGCTCGGCGCGGCGGTCTACTTCAGCCACATCCGGCGGCGAAGAATTCTATAGGTGCTCGCGGGTTTGCAGAAAGACGGCGCGTTTCAGGCTCGGCAGCGTATAGTCGAACCCGCACGACTGGAAAAACGCATCCGACGCCGTGATCGCCATGATTTCGAGGATATTGCGCTCTTTCGCGCGTTCGACGCACGCTTCTACCAGCTTGCGCCCGACGCCCTGCCCCTGCACTTCCGGCGAAACCGCCAGGCTGCGGATTTCCGCCAGCTTACGCGAATAGATTTCGAGCGCCGCGCAGCCGACGATTGTGCCGTCCTCGTCGACGGCGACGAAGAAATTCGGCAGCAGTTCTTCGAATTCGTCGAAGGTGCGCTCCAGTAGGCTGCCTTCGTCCACGAACGGCTTGATCAGCTCGGCAATCGCCGGGATGTCGGCGCTCACCGCGCTGCGGATACTTACTTTGATGTGGATGTTCGTCGCCATATAAAGAAGTTGCCAATCTGCGAATCGCGCACGTAATTGTATTCTAGCCAATTATTCAATTCTGTATAGCCTTGAAGCAGCGTGTTTGAATCTTCGTCGCTGCCCGTCACCCACGGCATGTAATCGACCTGCAGAACCAGTACGTAAGGCGGCAGCGCCGCCCACAGAATGTCGACCGTCTGCTGCCGCCACTCCGCCGGATACCAGTCCGCCACCAGCGGGAACTGGAAGATGAACCGCGACGCCGGGTTGAGCTGGCTCAGGTAGTACACTTCTGGGCGGAAGCCCCAGATGAACAGCGAATCGCCGGGCGTTACCCGCTCGCGCAGAAATTCCGCCACGCGCAGCGATTCGTCGGCGACGAACTCGCCCGCCTGAAAATGGCTGTAATATGCTGTCCGGTCTTCCGTGCCGGTCAGGTACGGCAGCGCCCGCGACCAGATCACAGCGGTCAGGGTGACGAGCAGGGCGATGGCGAGGATACTGCGTAATACGGCTGTGTAGGGGCGGGTCTGAGACCCGCTCCTACGGGGCAACGTGTTAGCCACCGCTTCCACCGCCCCCGCGCCGATCAGCGCCAGCGGCGGCAGCATCGGCAGCCAGTGATAATCGTAGAATTTCAACTGCACCAGCATGATCGCCGCGCCCGCCGCCAGCCACACGCCGACGATCCCCCACAGCGAGCGCCGATTGAAATGCCGCACGGCGAATACCAGCCCGACCAGCGCCAGCAGGAACAGCGCGCCCCAGTGTTCCCAGCGGAAGCCGAACGCCGTCCGCAGCGCCGCGCCTACGTCGCCAATGCCCTGCGCCGTGTAGCTGGCGGTCACCCGCGCGCTCTCGACCAGCGCGTCCCACGCGCCGATTGCCGCCAGGTACGCCACGCCCGCCAGCCCGACCAGCAAGCCGCCGCCGATGAAGGCGAGAATACTATCTCGCCGTAGGGGAGCAGCGCGCTGCTCCCCTACAAAAATATATGCGACCACCACCGCGCCCGCGAACAACACGAACGGGTACTTGAACCACACAGCGTAGGCAGTTAGCGCACCCGCCCCGAACGCCCACAGCGCCGAGCGTTTGCTGCCGTCCGCCGCCTGCATGGCGCACACCATCGCCAGCGTCATCGGCAGCAGCACGATGCCGTCATTCTGTGTCAGCGTCCAGAAGGTTTCCGTGAAGTAGAACACCCCGAACAGCAGCGCTGCCCACAACCCGACTCGCGCGTTCGCAATTCGCCGCCCGATCCAGTACAGCCCCCCCGCGATCACCGGGAAGATCAGCAGGTCGATGGCGCGCAGCGCTTCGGTCGTGCGCCCGAACAGCGTCATCGCCAGCCCATACACGTAAAACACGGCGGGCGGCTTGGGATTCCACAGATCGACATACGGGATGCGCCCGTCGAGGATGCCGCGCCCGATGGTGGCGAACTCGCCCTGGTCGCGCCCCAGTGGGTAGGTGATCACCGGAAGCGCGATCACCGTCACAACGGCGATCAGCCCGACGAACAGCAGCACATCACGACGATTTATAGGCATAGGAGGAAGATGAGGCGTTGTGACAGATTTTGACACAATGTGCGAGCCTCAATCCGAACACACAACGGCAATTGGGAGGCTGAACGGAGCGAAACGCCCGGCTTGTCATGCAGCGCAGCGGTCGTTTACAGCCATCCGGCGATTCGCGCCACCAGAAACGCGATTCCCAGCGACAGCAGCAGCAGCACCCACGCCAGCGCCCGCCCGCTGTCCTGCGCCGGGTTGATCGCCTTCTCCGTCACCGTCACGTCGCCCAGCAGATCGACGTAAAAATCGACGTTGATGCGCCCGCGTGTCACCCGCGCCATGTAATCGTGCCCGGTGATCATCTGCCAGCCGCTCGACTCGTCGCGCCAGTCGTCGCCCAGCCGCTCGCGCATCGCCCGTTCGAGGATTTCCCGCGCCTGTTCCGGCGGGATCGGTTCAATCGGCTCGCTCATGGTTTTTAGCTCGTTATGGCGAACTCCGGCGACAGCGGTCCGATCAACCCGCTGTCGTCGATTGCCGCAATCGCCAGCGAGGCAAACCGCGACGCCACGAAGCCGTCCCACGTGGTGCTAATCTCGCTGATCTCGAAATATTGATTATACGCCAGCGAGTCCGGGCGGCGCAGCGCCACGATGTAGCGCACCGCGCCGGGCACGCGCTCCCACGCCAGCGTGCGCTGGTTGCTGGCTGCCGAGCGCAAGCCGATGTTTTGCGGCGGCGGCGGTCCGTCGGCGAGCGCCGTCATGCAGGCGAGGATCGTCTTGGTCGCGTTGACCAGATACGACGCTCGGATGCCGTCGATGGTGTCGCGGTCGCTGTGCTGGCGGCTGAAGTCTTCCAGCGCTTCGGTGAAGCGCACCGCCGGGTAGTCTTGGTCGCTGAACGACATATGATCGCCGTAGCGTCCCGGTCGGTCGACCGTCTCCTGCACGACCACCTTCATGTCCGGCGCGAGCCGCGCCGCGATCAGGTTGAGCGTGCGCGCCAACTGCCGCGAATTGGACTCGTTCGGCTCTGCCGAGAAGATGCGAATCTCGTTGTCATTCACGGCGCCTTCCGGGCTGGTGCTGCTGCCCACGTCGTCCATGTTGATCATGGCGCTGACCTGGATATTGTTGGCGGTCAGGTAATCTTCGACAAAGGCTTTGCTGCCCGTCCGCTGGATTTCTTCCGCCGAGAACGCGATGAACATCACCGTCGCCCGATGGCGGCGCTGGCTCATGATCCGCGCGATTTCCAGCAGCGCTGCCATGCCGGATGCGTTGTCGTTTGCGCCGGGAGCGAAGGCGCTGCTGTCGTCGAAGTTGTACGAGATGCTGTCGTAATGCGCGGCGAGCACGATCACGCCGCCGCCGACCTGCGTCCCCGACAGAATGCCGATGATATTCCTGCCGGTGCTCTGGGTGCTATCCCAGTTGATCGGGAATTCGTGCGTCGCCACCGAGAAGCTGTTCTGGTACGACGTTTCGCGGATTCGGTTGAACTGGTTCAGCACGTAATTCGCCGCCGCGTCGATGCCTTCGGTCTGCGAGCCGGGGAACGAGTTGACCCGCCGTGTGCGCATCCCCACCAGCGCGTCAATGGTCTCGAACAGGCGGTCGGCGTCAACCTGATTCATCAGCGACAGCACCGAAGCCCCCGGCTGCGGAATGACCGGCGCGACCTGCGTCGCCTCGCGCGGGAATTCGTCGGGCGCGAGCGTGGCATAGCCAATGGTCGGCGGCGGCGTCGAAGTCGCGCGCGGCACAAGCGTCGGTGCGGGCGGCTCTGAGGTTAGAGTACATGCCAGCAGCACGAGCAGAAACCAGATGGGCAGCAGCGTGAAGGTGGTGGTGGTTCGTTTCATCATCGCCCGGAATTTTACCACACCTTCGCGCCCCGTCAGGCAATCGGTGGGGATTAGTGACCATCACGAATACGCCCTGTACAAACAGACCGGCGCGTGCTGGAAACCCTCGTTGTAGGGGCACGACATGTCGTGTCCTGCTCCCCTCTCCCCGCTTGTGTGGGATGACATCCCCTTCTTCTCTCCGCCCCCTATTCGGCGGCGATGCGTGCGTGACTGTCGTCGCGGTGATAAAATGATTTGAAACTATCCGTAAGCGAGGAGACGTTTCCATGCCCCGATGGACTTCATTTAACGCCTTCCTGGACGACGCCATGACGGTGGACGACAGTGAGCGACAAGGGCTGGTCGATGCGCTTCTCAGCGAGCGCCCGCAGTGGCCCTGGGTGGAAATGTCGCAGGCGACGTTCATCTATACCCAGCCGGGGGCAGCCAGCGTCGCGCTCAACCTCGATACCATCCCCAGCGACCCGCCGTTCGCCCCCATGACCTGGCTTGAGGGGACGACGCTCTGGTACGTCACCCATCTGTTCGCGCCGGACGACCTGCTCGACTACCTGCTGGCGGTCGACGACCCCATGACGCCGCTGGCGGAGGAAACCAACATCGTCGGGCGCGTCGCCGCGCACTGGAAGCCGGACGCGCTCAACCCGCTGCGCATGACCGCCGCCCAGATCAACGTCTCGGTGCTGCACATGCCGCACGCCCGCCCCTTCCCCGACTGGTCGGCGATGCGCGCCGTGCCGCGCGGTCGCGTGTTCGAGCATCTGATCGACAGCGATGGCATGAATTATGCCGGGCGCAGGCTGTGGGTCTACACCCCGCCCGGCTACGAGGGATCGGGCATGGCGTATCCGCTGCTGCTGATGCAGGACGGGCAGTGGGCGATCGGTCCGCTCCAGCTTCCGCAGATTGCCGACGCGCTCATCAAGCACCGCCGGATGCAGCCCGCCGTCGTCGCCATGATCCAGAGCGGCACGCAGGAAGAACGTAACCGCGACTACATCAGCAACGACAAGTACTACACCTTCCTGCTCTCCGAACTCATGCCCTTCGTGCAGACGCAGTACCGCATCGACTCGAA
>JADLHH010000628.1 GCA_020848855.1 Anaerolineae bacterium
AGCCGACTTCCCGCCGGAAAAAGTAGCCGGATGGCTTTCAGCCTCCGGCGGCGCAAGAGCGAGCAACCGGGTTTATGGATAGATACTTAGGGTATCATATTTGCCGCTTCTGCGCCTAGATGCGTCGTCGGCGCATGATTACGCTTTCGGCAAGCCCGATCCCCGCCAGCGTCGAAAGCAGCGACGTGCCGCCGGAACTGATAAACGGCAGAGTCAGCCCCGTGACCGGCATCAGACTCAGATTCATGCCAATCGAGACGACCGTCTGGAAGAAAATGAACGTCGCGACGCCATAGCAGATCAGGCTGCCGAGCGGGTCGACCGCCTGCCGTGCGCCGCGCAGAATCCGCATGATCACCACGCCGATCAGCGCCATCACCGTCATCCCGCCGACGAACCCGAATTCCTCGCCGATCACGCTGAAGATGAAGTCCGTCCAGCGCACGCGCAGAAAGCGCAGCGTGTTCTGCGGTCCCTGCGCGTAGCCCGTGCCCAGCAGCCCGCCAGAGCCGATGCTGATGCGCGCCTGTAGAATGTTGTAGTAGGCGTCGGGGTCGCTTTCCGGGAAGATGAACGACGTGATGCGCTGTTTCTGGTAATCCTGCATCTGCGACCACGCGATCGGCACGGCAACCGGCGCGGTCAGCGTCAGGATCAACCCCACGATCGCGATGTGCTTGAGCCGCAAGCCCGCCGCCCAGATCATCACCAGCCACATCACCCCGAACACAATCGCCATGCCCAGGTCGGGCTGGATGAAGATGATCGCCGTCGGGATGCCGATGTGAATCAGCGACTTCAGCACCGTGGTGATGCGCCCCATCTTGTCGAAGTTGGTGGCGAGCAGATGCCCCAGCGTGATGATAATCAGCAGTTTGGCAATTTCCGACGGCTGGATGCGGATACCGATGTTAATCCAGCTTTTCGCGCCCGCGTCGCCTTCCACGCCGAACAGGTACACCATCACCAGCAGGGTGATCATCAGGATATACAGCCACTGGTGCAGCCCGCCCAGCAGCCGGTAATCGGCGGCGGCGAGCACCAGCAGCACGACCACACCGAGGATAGCGAAGCGTATCTGGTCAGGTACGCGGTTGATCACGTCCGGGTCGACCGCGTTGAGCGTGGCGCTGCGGATCATCAGAACGCCGAAGATCGTCAGCACGATTGTCGCACCGAGCAGGACAAAGTCGAACTGTCGCCAGATGCTGCCGGGATGACTCATGCACTACAGCCTCAAAAACCAGCGCTGGCTGCCATTATAGCAACCCCCGCGCCTGAATTGAAGCCTACCCCGTTGTGCCGTTCTCGCCTGGGGATGGGGGGTGGTAGTCGGGGTCGTCGCGCTCGATACCTTCAAGCGTTTTGAGGAAGGGGATTTCCGCGACCAGCAGACTGGAGCGTTCGCGCTGTTGCAGCGCGATATCTACGTTCTCGTCGTCCACCGAGACGTACTTGGAGATGACCGCGAGGATTTCCTTCTTCATCGCGTCCATGCGTTCCGGCGGCAGGTTGATGCGGTCGTGCACCAGCACGAACTGCAGCCGTTCTTTCGCCAGGCTTCCACTCTTTTTCGACGTTCGTCCGAACAGGCGGTCAAGGAATTCAGGCATCATCGAATCCTCTCATAACCCGTCATCTACCGCTGAAAATGCGCGTCAGGCGTCTGAAGAAGCCATCCGACTCGCCCAATTTCATGAAAGGAACTTTTTCGCCCATCAGCCGCCGCGCGATATTGCGGTACGCCATGCCTGCCCGCGAGTTTTCATTGAGCGTAACCGGGACGCCGCTGTTTGACGATGGGACAACAGTATCGTCTTCCGGCACAATGCCGATCAGCCGGATCGCCAGCAGGTCGGTCACGTCGTCCGGCGAGAGCATCTCCCCGCGCCGCACCATATCCGCGTTCAGCCGGTTCAGGATCAACTGTCCCGGCGGCTTGTTCTCGGTTTCCAGAAGCCCGATCACCCGGTCGGCGTCGCGGACGGCGGACACTTCCGGGTTGGTGACGATCAGCACTTCGTCGGCGGGGGCGACCGCGTTGCGGAAGCCGCGCTCGATGCCCGCCGGCGAATCGATCAGCACGAAGTCAAATTCCTCGCGCAGAAAATCCGTAAGCTGGATCATATCCGCCGGGCTGACCGCCGTTTTGTCGCGCGCCTGTGCCGCCGGTATCAGGTACAGATCGGGGAACATCTTGTGCCGAATCATCGCCTGGCGCGGCTTGCAGCGCCCCTCGATGATGTCCACCACGTCGTAGACAATCCGGCTTTCCAGCCCCATGACGATGTCGAGGTTGCGCAGCCCGATGTCGGCGTCGATCAGGATGACTCTCTGGTTGATTCGCGCCAGCGCAACGCCGAGGTTGGCAGTCGTTGTCGTCTTGCCAACTCCGCCTTTCCCTGACGTAATCGTGATGACTTTTCCCCCCACCTGCAAGTTCCTCTCTTGGTCCTAGCGCCAGGCTTCTACGACGATTCGGCTGTCGCGGATCAGCGCCATCTCCGGCTTCGGCTTGTGGCGTTTATCCGTCGGTGAAATGCTGATATACCCGGCGATTCGTAACTGCGTCGGGATCATGTCGAGGGCGCACACCAGCGCGCTCTCGTCGCCGCTCGCCCCTGCGTGGACGTTGCCGCGCAGCCGTCCCCAGACGATTACGTCGCCGTCGGCGATGATCTCCGCGCCGGGGTTCACATCCCCAAAGACGACGACGTGCCCCTGGCTGCGCACCGTGCGCCCCGACCGCAGCGTGCGCCGGATCATCACGCCGAACGTGCCGTCTTCTTCCGGCGTGACCGTGTTGTTTTGATCCTGCTGCCCTGGGTTGATCAGATTCGCCCGCAAATCGAGCGCGCTGGCGGAATCGATGGTCGTCTTGCTTTCGCTCATCACGGCGTAAAGTGTCAGGCCCCGCCGTTCGAGCAGCGCCTTTGCCGACCCTAGCTCGTCCTTCCGTACTGGGCGTGCCCCTACGTCGAGCGTGATCCGCGCGCCGGTGAAAAATGAACTCTGTTGGTCGATGCGCGCGGCAAGGTCTGCCATGACCCCCTGCCATTCTTCGGAATCGTCCAGCGAGATCAGGAGACCGTCCTTGACACCCTTGATAGCCACTGTTTGCATTGTGCCATTACCCAATTCGGCAGGAGCTTATAACCCTTAATATACTATATTGGATCGGCGTTGCGCGCTACAGAGAATCGCAGGGTCATCGCATCAAATTTCACACAGGGTTTCCAATGGTTCACAACGCTCTTGTAGGGGCGAACCCACGTGTTCGCCCGCTGGGGCAGACACACAGGTCTGCCCCTACAAAACACCTATG
>JADLHH010000629.1 GCA_020848855.1 Anaerolineae bacterium
ACTCTACCCACCGACGAGGACGACGAGAGTTACTTCCACCTGGTCTGGCGTCGATTCCGGCGCAGCACGGTGTCGATTGTCGGCGCAGTTATGGTCGTGATCCTCTTCCTGCTGGCGATCTTCGCGGATTTTTTCTGCCCGACTTCGCTTTCGGACATTAACCTCAATTCCGCATTCATCCCGCCGCAGCAAATCCACTTCATCGATGAGCAGGGGACGTTTCACCTGATCCCATTCGTGTACAACTCCGTCTACACGCTCGACCCAGCAACCTTTCAGGTTTTATGGGCGGAGGATACCAGCAAAGCCTACGAGATTCATTTCTTCGTGCAGGGGGCGGAGTACAAGCTGCTGGGGTTGATCCCTACGAATATTCATCTGTTCGGTGTTGACGAGGGCGGCACTATCTATCTGCTCGGCACGGACAAACTGGGGCGTGACCTATGGGGCAAAGTCTGTGAAGCGGGGCGCATTTCACTGAGCATGAGTCTGTTCGCCGCGATTATCAGCGTGATGTTCGGCTCGGTCTTGGGTGTAGCGTCAGGCTATTATGGCGGCTGGGTCGATAATGCCTTGCAGCGCTTTACCGAATTCGTCGCTGCCTTCCCCAGCCTGCCGCTGTGGATGGCGCTCGCCGCACTCGTCCCAAAGACTATGGATTCGTTCACGGTGTTCATCATTATGGCGTGCATCTTCGCGCTGCTCTCTTGGACAACGCTGGCGCGCGAAGTGCGCGGTAAAGTGCTCTCTCTGCGCGAGACGGATTTCATCCTCGCGGCGAAGGAGATGGGAGCATCCAACACGCGCATCATCCTGCGCCACCTCTACCCGAACACGTTGAGTCACGTCATCGTTATTTTGACTTTGACCATCCCCACGGTGATCCTGACCGAATCATTCCTGAGCTTCCTCGGCATCGGCATCAGTGAGCCGTTGATCAGTTGGGGCTTGATGATGCGCAACACGCAGGACATTCAGACGTTAGGGCAGCACGCCTGGATTCTGACGCCGATCATCTTTATTGTCGCAGCGGTGCTAGGCTTCAATTTTTTAGGCGATGGGCTGCGCGATGCCGCCGACCCGTATGCAGCGAAGTAACTTACTTGGGTAGATGATGACCAAATCAAGGTCCAGGAGCTTGTTTTTACTGATAGCCGGTGTTGCCATGCTGCTTACGGGGCTGACCACCGCCATCATCTCGGCTCAGTCCGATGCGCCGAGCGGCGTTGTCTCTGGCGCGGTCGTCGACGCGAACGGTCCGGTCGCCAATGCGATTGTGCAGTTTCGGGGCACGCCGATCCAAACCCGGACCGACAGTCATGGCACGTTTACGCTGACCGGCGTCGATACGAGTAAGCCCTTCACGATCAGCGCGTGGGCGGACGGATACTACGTCGGTTGGACGCAATTGGACGCTGGCACGGTTGCCGACGCTACCGTGACGCTGCGCCCGCTGCCGATAGTAGACAATAACGAATACCAATGGTTCACCCACAACGGCGTTGAAGGGTCGGCTGCCTGCGCCGCGTGTCACCGCGAGTACCGAGAATGGCAAGCGGACGCGCACGCCCAGTCCGCCACGAACGAGCGCTTCCTGACTGTCTATACCGGCGAGGACGTGAACGGGCAGCGCGGGCAGGTTACCCAGTGGGGACTCACCGGCGCGCTGCCGCCCAATCCTGACAAGCCATACTACGGCGTGGGTTTCCAACTCGACTACCCCAATCGCGCGGGCAACTGCGCGACCTGTCACACACCGCTGGTCTCGACCGAGCCGAACAACCAGAACTGCTCGTGGTCAGGCTGCCACACTGATCTCACTATCGAACGTTCAAGAGGCGTGATTGGTCAGCCCGCGATCCCGACCTCGGCGCACGGCGTTTCCGCCGAAGGGATCACCTGCGAGTTTTGCCATAAAATTGGCGGCGTGATCGTTGATCCTGAAACCAAGCTGCCGCTGCCGGATATGCCCGGCATCCTCTCGGTGCGGCTGTATCGCCCGATGGACGAGAGCGAAGATGTCTTCTTCGGCACGCTGATAGACATCACTGCCAACGACACCTATCTGCCACTGCAATCCGAGAGCCAGTTCTGCGCCGCCTGTCATTATGGCGTCTTTGGAGGCGTGGTCGGTGCGGGCGAAGTCACGGGCGGTACGGTGATCTATAATTCCTACGGCGAGTGGCTGGATAGTCCCTACAGCGATCCGGTGACTGGAAAGACCTGTCAGGACTGCCATATGCCGGAATCGAGCGCGAACTGGGCGGTCTACGCCAGCATGGGCGGCTTAGCGCGCGACTACGTGCCGATGTACGACCACACGATGCTGGGCGTAACGAACGAGCGTTTCATGCAAAACGCGGTCACGATGACCGGCACAGCGCAGCGCGTCGATGGTGGGCTTCAGGTCGAGGTTACGATTGTCAACGACCAGACCGGACACGACGTTCCGACGGATACGCCGATACGCTCGATGCTCCTCGTGGTTGAGGCGCGCGACGCCGACGGCAACCTACTGACGCTCATTGAGGGATCGGTCAATCCCGATTATTCCGGCAGCTATGCCGGACAACCCGGCAAGACCTTCGCCAAAGTGTTGTGCGACGACTGGACGGGCGAAACGCCGACGGCGGCGATCTGGCGGCCCGTTACAGTAGTGGAGGACACGCGCTTGGCAGCATTGGCGAGCGACACAACTGCTTATACCTTCGATCTGCCGGCGGATGAAGCGGCTACCGTCGACGTTCGGCTGATCTTCCGCCGCGCTTTCGCCAACCTGGCACGGCAGAAAGGTTGGAACGACCCCGACATCTTGATGGAACAGATGACTTTGACGATCCCAGCCAGTTGCGGATGCGGAGCATGACGGAAAACAGCAGTGTGATATTAGAGGTCAAGGACCTCAAGCTCTA
>JADLHH010000630.1 GCA_020848855.1 Anaerolineae bacterium
AGCAGCGCCTCGGGGGTTGTCACGCCTTCGGTAAAAATCACCACCTCATCGCTGACTTCACGGACTGCGCGACCGAAGTCCGCCCAGAATTCGAGCGAGGGACCGACGGAATAATCCAGATCGTAGCCGTCGATGCCGTACTCCCGTACCCAGAAGCGCGCTAAGTCGATGATGTACTGGCGCGTTTCGAGGTTATCGTGGCACAGATGGGGTAGCTCGCCCCCGCCAAAGAAACTCTGATAGCTATCGCCTTCAGCAAAGTAGAACCACTTGCGATAATCGCTTGCCGTGTTGGCGCGGGCTTCGAGGAAGAAAGGGTGCTGATCAGAGCAGTGGTTGCCGACGAAATCGACCAGTACGCGCATTCCACGCTGATGGGCGTCGTCGATCAGATCGCGGAGGTCCTGCTCGGTTCCAAAATCAGGATCGACCGCATAAAAATCGGACGCGCCGTACTTATGATAGGTTGGTCCTGCCATCCAGGGCATCAACCAAAGGCAATTGAAGCCCATGTCCTGAATATAGTCCAGCTTGTCGTAGATGCCGCGCAGCGTGCCCCCCATCGGTTTCGAGAGATCGCCGGTCTGACGCCACGCTTTGCCGTCTCCAGGATAGAACCGGTCTGGCATCACGTAATACATGACCGCGTCTCGAATCCAGTCCGGTGTTTGCCACGAATCGACGGCATAGGCATAGTAAGGCGTCTTTGTGGCGCTGCCTTCGCCACCGTCGGCATAGTGACCATCACATTCAATCCGGTAGCGCACCAGCGTACCATCTGGCTGACCGGGGATCACAGCTTCCAGACGGGTCACGTACCCCCATACCAGATCGTCCCATGTGACCTGCACGATCCTGAACGGCGTGGCAATTCCGACAGAAGTAGCTCCGCGGCTGCCGTTGGGATTCGAACCGTCGGTCGTGTAGTAGCACCAGACATCGCGGGCGTTGGCGGCGGGTCCAACTGTGATGTGCAGGGTGACCGCTTCGCCGGGCTTCGGATCGCGCGGGGCGATGTTATGTCCGTGGGTGACTCCCGACAGGGCGGCTTTTCGCTGGGCGACGACCTGTTCGGTGAGTTCACCGGGTCCGAATACAAAGTCTTCGCCCGCGTTGTTTTCCCCGGCAAGCGGCGTCGGTGTTGTTTCATTCGCATGGTTAATCATGGATTCTGCCTCGTATTCAGGATTAGCTCGAATTCGGTTGTGTCATTGGGAAAGCGGCTCGTCGGAGCACGGTGCAGCCCATCGGGATCAGGCGGCGATTATCCGCGACAAGCGTCATTGGAGTGTGGTGCCAGGGATGCAGACTGTCGGCGGGCGCGCGTTCCAGGGCTAAGCCTAAGCTCTTCTGTGCACCGTCCAGAATAAGCGCCCGGTACGCCTGATCCAGACTTTCAGGTATGATGTCGAAATCGTGAAATCCGGCAACGGGATACGACTTGATCGGTTGCGCGCGGTGATCGATCGGCTGGGCGAACTGCAACGCGCCGTAAAAGACCGCATGTTCACCGGTTAAGTAAGGAATGGTGCGGACGGTGTTCGCCATGTCGATATGGATCACGTCGCCCGGTCTCCAGGTTTTCGATACCTTCACGTAAGCGTCGACCTTCTCGATTTCAGCGCCATCACAATCCACGTGCAGCGCGTTTACCCAACCTGGTCGGCGCAGGTATACGGCGAACTTTACGGGCGTTTCAGGTTTGAGCGTGATGGATATCGTGTCCGAAAAAGGGTAGTCCGTCGCTTCCGTGATCTGCACCGGCGACCCGTTGAACTGAGTATCGACGATGCACTCGCCGTAGAGTACCGCTGCGAAGCCATCTTCGGCTCGCTGCCACATGGCGCTGATGTAATGAGGCAGGAGGCGCACGGAATTCGGGTTGCAGCAGCAGGCGACGTCTTCATGTGTCACAGAATACTTGAAGCGCCCAGCCATCCCATGCAGAAATCCGAAGCCGTCCGGCTGAGCACAGGTCGCCGCCAGCCGCGTGTCGGTTGTGAGATAGGTGATGCCTGTGCCGCCGGGCAGTCGGGCGCCCTGCGCCGCGTTGAATGTCAGCATCTCGGCAGTATCGCCGTACCAGGCTTCGGCGGACATGCTCAAACCACTCGTCAGGCTCAGGAGTAGTTCCGTGATAGTGCAGTATTCGTAGCCGCTGTCGGGGCGTGGAAATCCGTGAATCCCTTCATCGCCAATGACCGCGCCGTTAGGCAGCATGTAGCGGCGCAGCTTGAACAGCGCCCGCGCCGCAGCCGTTTCCAGGTCGGGGCGGCGCGTGACCGCCGCAGCCCACAGCAGCGCCCGCAGATGCTCAACCGTGTGTACGGCGTGCCCGGAAAACGGACGATCCCGCAGCAGATTTTTAACGACCATGTCGTCGTTGGGGAAGGGTGTGGTCATGCCGCAGAAGTCATCAAACAACCACACGCCAAATTCCCGGTAGGTCGCGTCTCCGGTGATCCGGTACAGCCACGCCACGACGTCGATGTAGCACAAGCCATGCGTCAAGCCGGTCAAATCCTGATGGGGATCGCTGCCTTGCTGGAAGCAGCGATTATGCTCACCGTAATGCCGCATGGTGAGCTGCGCGGCGCGTTCAACCGCCCCAAGCACTTCATGCCTGCCGGTCAGCTCGTAGTAGGCGAGCAGCGGCAGCAGCGCGCGACTCTGACTCCACCGTTCGCCGTTTTCGCCGGGCGGGTGTCGATAGCGCCATTCCGGGCTGTAGATGCCGATGTAACCGTCGTCGTCCTGAGTATGAAGCAGCCCCTGGAGCAGGGCATCGGCTCTGGCGATATGCGCGGGATGGTTCGCCAGATGCGCCATCATGACGTACCCCCATAACCAGTTGCCGCGCGTTTCGCTGTCCCACCACGCGAACTGGCTCTGCGATGACGTGATCCGACTGGCGAACAGGTCATTGGCGGCACGCTCGGTGAGCGCATCCAGCCGCCCGGCATACCCATGCTCAAGGTCGTCCAGAAGCTGTTGCCTGAGCCAGCCGCCCGGCTGCACTACGCCCAGGGAGAATGGTTGAAGGTTGAGCATAATGATGTCTATCCGGCTCCTACGACCGCTTGCTGTAAACCGGATCGCCCGTACCGAAACTCTGATCCCCGACCGCTGATTTTTGCCCCAGCACTTTGTCTACGAATGCCGACCACCAGTTGATCTGCTGCTCCGGTTGGGCGTACTGCTCCAGAACCGTTTCGGTCTCGATCAGTCTGCGTGCGCCGAGTTCCTGATATTCCTGTCGGCTCATGCCGCTTCTGGGGATGCCCCAGTTGCGCCCGATTCGTACATGCAGCACCTCGTCCGCCCAGTCGTAGTCCTGAAAGAGGCGGGCGAGCGGGTCGGCAGCCTCGGCAGCGGTTTCCCACTCGTATTTTTTGCCGGTGGTGGCGGGCATCAGGCTTTGTTCGATGGTATAGAGGGCGGCATGAGCTTCATTAGCGGTCATGTGCAGGTTGAGCCGCAGCGAAAAACCCGGATGCAAGGGGATTTCGCGCCGCCAGTCGATGCCCAGCTTCTCGAAATAGACCGATCCCATCATGGCGTGGCGGGCTTCGTCCCACAACTGGCGGCACATATCGACGCAGAACTGCCACGGCTGACCTTCGGCTTCGACAATCATGCGCGCCATCGCTTCGGGAACATCCATTTCAAGAGTGCGCTTGCACATCAGCGCCAGCGTGCGTTCTTCGGCGGAAACATTCGCGGTGCGCGCGACTTCGTGCGGCGGGAAGATGAAATTACCCTGCTTTTCGAAGCGATCGTCGCGGCGCGGATGAAAATCCGGCTGGAACGATTTTGTGACCCGGGACGAGGGTAGTACTGAAGGAATCGTGGTAGTTCCGTCGATGCCGCCTGCCGCCGCCAGGAATTGCTGCAGATGGTATTTGAAGGCTGCCGACTCGGCGACGGCTTCGACCGCAGCGGAACCCCAAATCACGGCATCCCCTTCTTCGAGGATTAACAGGCGCAGGATGCGCCGGGTGGGGTGGTCTACCAGCGGATTCGCTGCGGCGAAATGCGCTTCATACGCGGTGAGCAGCGCCGGCTTCAGCACACTGTAGAGCGCCGTCAGTTTCTCCGAAGTGGTTTCTGCGGTCAGTATTTCGTCAAAGAGAGCGTCCAGGCGCGGATCGGGTGATTTATCCATGTCCGGCATCGGGTTGCGCATTTCGCTAACACGCACGCGAAACAACTGCGCATGTTCGGCGGCAAGATAACTGTGCAGGCTGAGCGCTTCTTTGACTTCCCATTCCGGCGTCGGGTTCAACCAGTACAGCGCTGCTTCCATTGTCCGCTTGGCGATCCAGGCGTAGCGCAGCAGGCGCGTCACGGTCTCGTCGACACTCAAGCCGATCTGGGCAGCTTCGTGATAGCCGGCGATATTCGCGAGTGGTGGTATTGGCATGAATTACTCCCTCGTCTCATAAATCTCATTCAGAACCGGGCGAATAGCAGCGCGCCTTCCCGCTCCGTTACTGGGCATTGGCAAACTGGTTGAGCTTGAAGAGTCGAACCGCGTTCCCGTACATGAACTGGTCGTAATGCTCTGGCGCAAGCCCGGCTGTGTGGGCATTGAAATAGGGGCGGTAAAAGGTCGAATCGTCATAGGTATCCAGCCCATTGATCGGGTTGTCGGTTCCGAACAGGATTTTATGGCTGCCGCAGTGGTGGATCGCTTCGCGGGTTTTGCCGGGAGTCACCCAACAGCAATCGCCATAAAGGTTGGGCAACTCACTGACGAGGGTGATGGCTTCCTGGTTATCGGTTCCTAAGCCCATGTGATACAGGACAATGTTGACTGCTGGATGCCGGCGCGCAGCCTCGTAGACCGCGCGCGGGCTGGATTCACGGTCGTTCGCGGTATGCGTGACGACCACGAGGTCAAGCTGTTCGGCAAGCTCGATATAGGGCGTGACCTGCGGACTGTCAAACGCGGTTTTCGAGAGATAGGGGTGAACCTTCAAGCCATAGACAATGTCTCGGTTGTCGGCGACCAGCGCCGCAAATTCCGGCGTGCAGCCTTCCGTCGCCGGCTTGATCCAGAACAGCGCACCGAAGCGATCCGGGTGTGAGCGGGCGAGGCGCAGCACCTTCTCATTGACCGCGCGCTGACTGATTTGCTGATCCGGCGGGATTGGCATCTGATACCCATCGACTTCGCTGCCTTCGATGTTCGAAACCAGCGCGTAGTCGATGTGATACTTGTCCATCGAATGGAGCAGCAAAGCTTCCGACATGTCGAACGTCAGAATTTTGCCGATGTGGACGTGACAATCAACGATCACGAT
>JADLHH010000631.1 GCA_020848855.1 Anaerolineae bacterium
CAGTACCCGTTTGAAGGAGATAGTGATGCGAAAAACCCTGGCATTTGCTCTCGTCTCTCTGCTTTTGATCCTCGGGCTTTTCCCTGCGGCGGCACAGAACGATGACAACGCCTTCCTGCGGATGCTGGCGCGCATCCCGGATACCGCAGGCGCGCGCGAATGGCTCACGTATGTGGATTACCGGGCGCTGATCGCCGCCCGACAGGGTGCAGTCCAGGTCACGTCCTGGTCGGAATTCGAGCTGGCGAACAATTCCAACAGCGAACCCGCGCATCAGTTGATGATGGCGCTGCTCGGCGTTCACGCCGGACCGCAGTTCTTCACGAATGTCTTCACTGCCGGCGCGGATATGGCAGACGTGGTGGGGTTCGACCCGTTCACGGTTGAGCGCGCCGCCGAATTCAGCCAGCCGCCGGCGATGACGACCATTCTCGAAGGCGATTTCGACCGCAACGCGGTGATCGCCGCGCACGCAGCGCGCAGCTACAGCGAAAGCCAACTGGGCGACCTGACGCTGCTGTGCGGCGCGGACGGCTGCGACAGCGGCACGATGATCAATATGCGCAATATCAACCGCGCCAACCCCTTCGGCGGCGAACTCGGTCGCAGCCAGCCGGTGCTGGTCGGCGATGGTCTGGTCGCCAGTTCGCCGAGTATCAACATGCTCGAAGGGACTGCCGAAACCATCAACGGCAGCTTCGACAGCCTCGCCAGTGACCCGGACTACAGCGCCGCCGCCGAAGCCCTCGGCACGGCGGGACCGGTGCTGCAAGCCTACATTTTCAACCCCGCCGACATCCTGCCGCTCTCGGAAGCGCTCGCCGGCTTGACCGCAGACCCAGCCGCCGTGAAAGCGCAGCGTGCCGAACTGGCAGCGAATTTCGTCCCGGTTCCGGCGTATAACCTGATCGCCATTGGCGACGCGGCGACCGACAGCGAACAGATCGCGCTGCTCGCGCTGGTCTACACGGATCAGGCGGATGCGGAAGCCGCCGCCGCGCTGTTCCCGGCGCAGCTTACGGATTTCGAGTCATTTGCCTATCAGCGCCCGTTCAGCGACGTGCTGACCGAGCGCGGCGTCACGTCCGTCGAGGCGAGCGTATACCCCGCCAGCAGCGGGCGTTCGGTAATGGTGCTGACGCTGCGCGCGTCACTGCCGGACGCGGACACAGCATCGAGTATGGCGTTCGGGGTGCTTATCAACGCCTTCATCCGGCGCGATGTCGGCTGGCTGGCGATGGAATTCTAGCCCTCATCAGGACGATTCCAGCACCAACTGCCCGACCAGAAAACGGATGCGGTCGGCACGAATCGCCGGAGCATCCATCGCGTGTTCGGATTCGTAGACGTGGAGTTCCTTCGGGTCGGACGCGGCATTGTAAAACGCCAGAAAATCGTCCTGCGGCGTGTAAAAATCCCGGCTGCCGAACTGAAACTGGATGGCGGCGGGGGCAGTCTGGGCGACGAAGCGCGCCGGGGCAAGCGCTTCCATCCGCGCCTTGTAGTCGTCCAGACCGGGCTGCTCAGGCGGAACACCGAACAGCATCCAGCGGTTGAAACTCGACGCCCCGGCGATGAATACATACGCCTGCACGCGGTCTTCGACGGCGGACAGCAGCGAGCCGTACATCGCGCCGAAGTCGTGCCCGACGTACGCGACGCGCGCCGGATCGACGTTCGGCTGCGCCAGCAGCACGTCCAGCCCGCGCCGCAGCTCGATCACGGTGCGGATAGCGTCGTCGTAGTCGGTGTCGAGCGAGCGCCCGTGACGATACCAGCCCGGCGCTGCCCACATCGTCTCGACCAGCAGCGCTTCAACGCCATACTGCTGCGCCATCCACACCGCTTCGTCGACGAACTGCGTGCGGTTGGAATTCGGTGCGCCATCTTCGAGCCAGTGGACGTACAGGATGGCGGGGTGCGGCGCGCTGCCGGGCGGGACGACCCGGTAAGCGGCAATCGCATCGCCGGTGGCGGGGCTGGGATAGCGAATATCGCGCACCGACACGTCGCCGCGCGTTTCCGAGGCGACTTCGGTCACGTCCAGCGGAGCGGATTGATCGTAAGCGAATAACGTCTGCATATCGGAAACCTCGGCGTCCTAAGCGAAAACGGATATTGAAAAGAGGAGAAGCAGCAAACTGGCGATAGTTTTCATGGCGTCCTGTCCACAGCCTTATACCGGTATAAGTACTTATACCGGTATGCAAAGGTTCAGCAGCAGACAGGATTTGTTGCGCCGTCACGAAGGGCTGTACAATAAGGCGCAGGACATTCGTAACCAAGAACAACGATGACGCTCGAAACCTATCACTTCCCGGCGCGGCTGGGGGGAACCGTCTTTTTCGACTTCACGAATACTATCGAGTTCCGCGACAGCGAGCGGTGCGTCGAGGCGCTGCACAGTTACCAGCATCTGCTGGCGTGGTGCCGCCAGACCGGGCTGGTGAGCGACTGGGACGGCGCCCGCTGCGAAACGCTGGCGACAGCGCATCCGGCGCAAGCCGACGCCGCGTTTCGGGCGGCGCTCGACCTGCGCGACGCGCTGTACCGCATCTTCACGACGATCATCGACGGCGAGCCGCCACCCGCTGACGATCTCGCCCGGCTGAACGGCGCGTTCGCCCGTGTGACACGGCGCGTCGAAGCGAATGGCGAAGAATTCAGATGGGTGTGGGCGTTCGGGGACGATCTACGCGACATCCTCGCGCCGGTCGCGTGGGAAGCCGCCGACTTTCTGACGAGCGATCAGCTTCAGTGGGTGCGCCAGTGCCCGAACTGCGGCTGGTTGTTCGTGGATACCAGCCGCAACCACAGCCGCCGCTGGTGCAGCATGGACGTGTGCGGCAGTCAGGTGAAGTCGCGCCGGCAGTACGAGCGGCGCAGGACGGCAAAAGCCTAGCGAGCAGAAATTACCGGCAGCACCAGCGCCGACGGATGCTCGCGGTCGCGGTAGACCGACTGGTGTGCGGCGCACATCGCCGTTCCGGTCGCGAGCGGCTCGCCCGTGCCCAGGTTTCGGCTCCAGCGCGGGTGCGCCCCGCTCGACACCAACACTTGTAGACGATGCCCCTTCAGGAAGCGGTGCGCCGTCGCCCACAGATCGACCTCGATGCGCAGCGTGCCGTCGGGCTGCAGCTCGCCCTTCCCCGGCTGGACGCGGAACAGCCCGTCGCAGATGTTGACCGATCTCCCATTGGGATACACGTCGCAGACACGTCCGAAAAAGTCGGTGTAGGCGCAGCTTGACCGGACGTACAGTTCCAGCCGCACCGCGCCGATGATTTCGAGGTCTTCATGCAGCACGTCGCCGGTGTAGGTCAGCACGTCGGGGCGCGACACAAGCGCCCGGTTGTCGCGCTGACCGCCAAGCAGCCCGAACTGCGTCCCGCCGACAGCCGGCGTCGGCTCGGCGGGGTCATAGGTGTAGCGGTCGCAGCGGTCGGCGTCGGTCGGCGCATCGGGGGACAGCGGCTCGCCCAGGTAGTAGCGCACGGCGGTCGAGCGCGGCGGATACGCGTCGTAGTCGCGCCACTCGTTCGCGCCCATCACGAACAGGCGCACCGGTTTATCGCGCAGGCGGCTGCGGTCGCCCTTCAAGCGGGCGTCGTACCAGTCGATGCCTTCCTGCGCGGCGACCACCAGCGCGCGCGGGTCGAGGTGTGTCCACGAGCCGAGCGTCAGGTACGGGGCGCGCCCCGCCGCCCTGAGCCGGGCATAATCTTCGAGCATCGTCCGCAGGAAGAAATCGTACCAGCCGCCAACCAGATGCGCGGGCGCCTGCACGTCTTCCAGCCGCACGTCGTCGAGCGCTTCACGCCACAGCGCGTCACCGGGGTCGGTGTGCTCCAGCCAGGTGCGGTAGAACGGCACGTCTTCGCCGAGCGCCGTCGAATCACACTCGCGCAGCGGCAGATGATCGAAGGCGGGCTTCACGGTGCGCTCCAACTGCGCCATCATGAGCATGGTCTGGTGCGGGCGCTGGCGGATGTTGCGGTCGAAGCCCTGAAACACGCCCAGCCAGCTTATGACCAAGCCGAGGTCGAAGGCGTCGTCGGGGTACAGGATGCGGTGCAGGTTGGTTCCGGTGACAGTGGGAACCAGCGCTTTGACATCCGGTTCGTGCACCGCCAGTGCCCACTGCACCATACCGAGGTAGCTCGGTCCCCACATACCGAGGACGCCGTTGTACCATAGCTGCCGCCGCAGCCACGCCAGCGTCGCCTGACCGTCGGCTTTCTCGCACAGGTACGGGTCGAACGTGCCGCCGGACTCGAAGCGCCCGCGCGTATCCTGCACGATGACGTGGTAGCCGCGCTCGGCAAAGCGCCGGGCGACGAACGCCAGCATCAAGCCGAAGCCGCCGAAGCGCTCACTGCGCCCATAGGGCGAACGGATGAGGATGGTCGGGTACGTGCCGGGCAGCGCCGGGGCGTAGTGGTCGGCTGCCAGCGTGACGCCGTCGGACATGGGCACGCGCAGCCCGCACTCGACGGCAACGCGATTGCCGACCGGCGAGAGGCGAAACACGAACGCATAGACCCGGCGGCGCAGGCGGTAGAGAATGGCGATGATCGCGCCGAGGATGAGCAGCAATCGCGCGATTTTCCGCACGGCGTCAGAGCCTCCTGTGTCGTTCAACGACCGCAATTATAGCCTGACCACCCCCGAAAGTCGCGCCGTGCGGCAGAGGCGCGCCAGAAATGTGCGAACCGGTGCGATGGAGGATTATGACGGAAGTCACATGTTCTACAGACAGGCATCACTTGGTGAAATGGGTGAGCCGACCTACCCTAAGAGGAGAAAGATTTGTCCGAACGGACAAACACCGCTGCGGCTGCAAGCAGAGCCGAATCCTAAACCTGAAGGTTCCTCAACCCTGAAACGCTCTCGCAGGGTTAGACCCCAGCGCGCCGCGAAACCGAGCACTTCGCGGCGCGCACTTTTTATCCCCCCAATCCACGCCGCCCCTTCGATATCCCGGCGAAAGCTGCTATGATCGGCGGCGAATACGACTTTCCCTGAGACGGGTTGAAACCATGCCGACCTTGATGCGCCAGTCGCATAACATGCGCCAGCCGCACCGATGGACACAGCCCGATGCCTGATTCGCGCACCATTCGCATCGGCACGCGCGGCTCGGCGCTAGCGCGCTGGCAGACGGAACACGTCGCCGCGCTGCTGCGCGCGGCGCACCCCGCCCTCGAAATCGCGGTCGAAATCCTCACGACGCAGGGCGACCGAATGCTCGACCAGCCGCTGGCACAGCTCGGCGGCAAGGGCGCGTTCACGGCGGAACTGGAAGCAGCACTGCGCGGCGGCGCGATCGACTTTGCCGTCCACAGCCTGAAAGACCTGCCAACCGATTTACCCGACGGATTGATCATCGGGGCGATCCCCGAACGCGCAAACCCATCTGACGTGCTGGTGAGCCGCGACAGCTTCACGCTGGCGACCCTGCCGCGCGGCGCGACCATCGGCTCCGGCAGCATCCGGCGCGCCGCGCAGCTTCTGCACCTGCTCCCGCACCTGAACATCGTCGACATTCGCGGAAATGTCGATACCCGCATCCGCAAAGCGCACGATCCTGAAAGCGAATTCGATGCCATCGTGCTGGCATATGCCGGGCTGGAACGCCTCGGCAGGCTCGATGTCATCAGCCAGCGGCTCAGCCTGGACGAGATGATGCCCGCGCCCGGTCAGGGAGCGCTCGCCGTCCAGTGCCGGGATGAAGCCGCCGCGCGCGCCCTGCTCGCGCCGATTCAGCACGCGCCGAGCGCCGCCGCCGTCACTGCCGAGCGCGCGTTTCTGACCGGGCTGAGGAGCGGCTGTACACTGCCGGTCGCGGCGTATGCCGAAGTCGTAGGCGACCGGGTGCTGCTGCGCGGGCGCGTCAACTCGGCGGACGGCGCGCAGCAGATCGACGTGAGCCTGTCGAGCGGCGTCGACGATGCCGAGCCGCTCGGCTACCGGCTGGCAGACGAAGCGCTGGCACGCGGGGCGGCTGCCCTGCTGGAGTCGCCGGGATGAGCCTCGCCGGAAAACGAATCGTCAATACACGGGCGGCGCATCAAGCCGTCGAATTTGACGCGCTGCTGCGCGGCGCAGGCGCGATCCCGCTCGATTACCCGTGCATCGCCATCGCGCCGCCGAAGGACACTTCGCTGCTGGACAGGGCGCTGACACAGGATTTTGATCTGCTGGTGCTGACGAGCAGCAACGCCGTGCTGGTGCTGGCGCAGCGGCTGGCAGCGCTGGGGCACTCGCTGGCAGGAACGCCCGCCGCAGCCGTCGGCGCGGCGACGGCGCGGGCGGCGCGTAACATGCTCGGTGTCGAGATCGTGCAGATACCGGATGATTACGCAGCGGATGCGCTCGCCGAAGCGCTGAAAGTCGCGCCGGGAACGCGGATTCTGCTGCCGCAGTCGGAGATCGCACGACCGACGCTGGCACAGGTGCTGCGCCAGCGCGGCGCAGACGTGACCGCACCGGTCGCGTACCGCACCGTGCGGGGCAGCGGCGGCGTCAATCTTCCGGCGCTGCTGCGCGCGCAGCAGGTGGATGCCGTGACCTTCACCAGCCCGTCGACCGTGCGCCATTTCGTCGGGCGGCTGGCGGACGAAGGCGGCGCGCTGCTATCCATACCGGTCGCCTGCATTGGCGCGCGGACGAGCCGCGCAGCAAGCGAACACGGTTTCACTGTCGTCGTCGAAGCGAACCCGCACAGCCTCGCCGGGCTGATCGCCGGATTAGCCCGGTGTTTTCGGAATGACTAACACTTCGGGGTATATTGCCATTATCTGAATAATATCCATTTGAAACCGCTCCCAGTACTAAAATGGCGCAAAATCGGCTAAGAAAACCCTGAATATTTTGAATCTTGATAAGCGTAAGCTATATTAATAGTCAGTATTTGGCATTTGCTTCAAGAATAACCCAGACATGTGGAGAAGTTAGTCGCATTTAATATATGAACCTCCTGCGCAGCTCGCCGGAGCCTGGAGTACGCCTTGGCAAGAATTCTGGTGATTGAGGATGACCGCTCCATTCTGGAAAACACGCTGGAAATCCTTGAATACGAAGGCTTTGAAGTGGTCGGTGCGGGGGATGGGTGCGAAGGGCTGGCACAGGTGCAGCGCAGCGCGCCGGATATCATCATCTGCGACATCCTCATGCCCAAGCTGGACGGCTACGGCGTCCTGAAGGCGCTCCGAGCCGACCCAACAACCAGGCAGATTCCGCTGGTGTTCATTTCTGCCGCCCCCAGCGAGGAAATCCTCGCCGCTACCACCAAAATGGGCGCGTCGGATTATCTGGTCAAGCCATTCCGCGCTTCCGACCTGATTCGGATCGTCAGGACGATTCTCTACAAAGGCTTATCCACCGAGTCCACGCCCTAGACATTTCCGCCAAGAGTCGATACTGTTGACACCAGTTTGGGATGCGCCACATGGGAGACAGCCACCCGGCGGCGATCCCCTCTTGTCATCATATGGCATAACGACCTCGGTCGTTGCGGGAACAAAGCTATGGACTTAGGACTGAAAGGCAAAGTCGCGCTGGTCGCCGCTTCCAGCAAGGGGTTGGGATACGGCGCGGCGCGGGCGCTCGCCTACGAAGGCGCGCGCGTCTCAATGTGCAGCCGCACCGCGCTCGACATTCAAGCGGCGGCGACGCGGTTGGCAGAAGAAACCGGCGCAGAGACGATGGGTATCGCCTGCGACCTTTCGAACGCGGAGTCGATTGCGGCGTGGGTCGATGAAACGGTCTCGCGCTGGGGCGTGATCGACGCGCTGCTGGTCAACAATGGGGGACCGCCAGCCGGGTTGTTCGTCGATTTCGACGACGCCCAGTGGCAGGCGGCGTTCGAACTGACGCTGATGAGCAGCGTCCGCATGATCCGCGCGGCGATCCCGCACATGGTCAACGGCGGCGGGATCGTGACGATCACGTCGTCATCGGTGCAGGAGCCGATTGAGCGCCTGGTGCTGTCCACCGTGATGCGTTCGGGTGTTGCGGCGCTGGTCAAAACGCTGGCGGACGAACTGGCGGGCAGCGGCATCCGGCTGAACAACATCATTCCGGGGCGAATCGATACGGATCGCGTCGCAAGCCTGGATGCCGGCGCAGCCAAGCGCCAGAACATCAGCGTCGAGGAAGCCCGTGCCCGCAGCATGGCGAAAATCCCGCTGGGCAGGTATGGCAAGACCGACGAATTCGGCATGGCGGTAGCGTTCCTGCTCTCCCCGGCGGCGGAATACATCACCGGGGCGACCCTGCGCGTCGACGGCGGGCAGATGCGGTCGATCTGAGCATCTACAAGCCCTCGAAACAAACAAGGGCACGACATGTCGTGCCCCTACAAACGATCAATTCGGTTGAAACGCCCAGCGAGCTAATCCACCAGCGCCTCGGCGACGACCGACCCTTCCCAGTCGCGCGGGCACGGAATCCCCAGCACATGCGCGACCGTCGGCGCGGTGTCAAGCAGCGATACCGGCTGCTGAATGACGTGCCCGTGCTTCACCCCTGCCCCGCCAATCATCCAGGGAATCGTCATATCTTCTGGCGATTCGGTTCCGTGAGCGCGTTCATGCCCGCCGTGGTCGGCGTGGATGATCACGGTCGTGTCCGGCGGCAGCGCGTCGAAAACCATGCCGAGGTAGGCATCGGTCATCTCGACCTGGTGCATGTAAGCATCAGACATCCAGCCATAGCCGTGCCCAACGGTATCGATCACCCCGAAATAGATGAAGGTGAAATCGAAGCGGTATTCGGGCAGGTAGCGCAGCACCGCTTCGACGACCGGGCGGTCGCCGTCGGGGTCGTAGCTGGTGTTGACGAAAAACGAGAAGTGCAGGTTTTCGGGGCGGCTGAGGTCGCGCAGCGGCTCCCAGTTGTAGAAGAAGCCGCAGCGCTTGCCGGCATTTTTGGCGGCGTCGACCAGCCCGACGACCGGGCGCGCCATCGAATGCCAGACGTTGTCGAGGATGCCATGCCTCGACGGCGGCACGCTGTGGAAGATCGAGGTGTGGCACGGCAGCGTGATCGACGGCATCACCGAGCACGCCGCCAGCGTGTACGCCCCGCCCTCCATGAAAGCATCCAGGCGCGGCGTGTTCGCCTGCGTCAGAGCATCGGGACGCAGACCATCGAGCATAATCAGGACGACCGAAGGCATCAGTTGTGAAATCCAGTCGCGCGTCAGGCGCGGCTGGAAGCCATCGCCTTTTTCAGCGCATCGTAATTCCGCGAATTTTCGATTGCGATTGCGGCGTAATCGGTCAGGGCGCTCAGGAGCGCGCTGTCGTGCTTGCCGAAGACGCGGGCACTGGTGCTGACATTCGACACGCCGAGCACGCCGATCACCTCGCCGCGAATGACCAGCGGCGCCGAGGCGACCGAGTGCGGCGTCCGCGCCGAACGCTCGGTCTGCTCCGGCGACAGGATCACCGGCTGACCGCTGCGGACGACGTGCTGGGCGACGGCATCTTCGTCGGCGCGCAGGTTGACCGAAGCCGCACGCGCAGTATTATGCCGCTTGAGCGCCCGGCAGATCAAGGAGCCGTTTTCCAGCAGGTGCAGGTAGCCTTCTTCGGCATTCGTCACCTTGATCGCCGCGTCGACGATGCGCGGCAGAAGCTGCGACATGTCGGTGAGCGTGGTGACGCTCTTGCCGACGCTGTAGAGGATGTTCAGTTCCTGCAGGCGCGCCTGTAATTCGCGGTTGGACTGGATCAGCCGCTCGGTGAGCGCTTCCTTCTCGCGGCGCAGACGCCCATCGCTCAGACTGCGCTCGATGGCGAGCAGCATTTCCTCGACCGAGAACGGCTTCTTGATGTAGTCGCGCACGCCGAGGCGATACACCTCGACGGCGATCTCCTCGGAACCGTAGAATGTCATCAGGATGATCGGGATATTGATGCCGCGCTGCGCCATCACGCGCAGCACGTCGATCCCATTCATACGCGGCATCTGGTAATCCAGCAGGATCAGGTCAGGCTGGTGTTCTTCTGCCATATCCAGCCCTTCCATGCCGTCCTTCGCCATCAACGCCTGATAGCCGTTCGGCTCCAGCACGTATTCGGCGATGAACTCCCGATTTTCACGCCCGTCGTCAACGATCAGGATGCGTTCCACAGCGCGCCTCAACACTTCCTTTATTTTCCAATATTGTAAATTATAGTGCCGTCTCCGTGATCGTTCCGTAAACATATCTGTACAAACCATGAGAATTTGTTTAAGGGTGTGAATCACGATTGTTGGATGCCCGGCGCGGGATTATAATCGGGACAATTACTCGTGCAGAAATGAGTATGCGCCTTGCAGGCTGAATCGCTTCCGCGCCCACATCTCCAGTCCCCTGGCATCGGTCAGACTATTCGAGAGATTTGTGAGACTATCGCGCTGGTGGTGGTGATCTACGCGCTGGTGAACCTGGCGACCGCCCGCTTCATCGTCGATGGTCCCAGCATGGAGCCGAATTTCGCCACCGGGCAGTTCGTGCTGGTGAGCCGGGTCAATTATCTCGTCGGCGAGCCGCAGCGCGGGGACGTGGTGGTGTTCAAATACCCCGGCAACCCGCAGGAAGATTACATCAAGCGGGTGATCGGCACGCCGGGTGACACGGTGGAAATTCGCGATGCGAAGGTGTACGTTAACGGCGGGCTGCTGGACGAGCCGTACATCAACGAGCCGTGCCTGCCGCGTATGTGCCAGGACAATGCCTGGGAGCTTGGCGCAACCCAGTATTTCGTGATGGGCGACAACCGCAACCACAGCAGCGATTCGCGCGCGTTCGGTGCCGTCGAGCGCGACCTGATCATCGGGGAAGCGCTGATTCGCTACTGGCCCCCGCAAGATTGGGGGATTGTTCGTGCCTACAACAGCTAGGATCATTGATGCTTGAAACGATGAAGCCTCGCCCGACATTGCAGAGACCGTCCATCGTGCGCGAACTGCTGGAAACGATTGTCCTGATCGGACTCGTCTATACGCTGGTGAACCTGGCGAGCGTTCGCTTCTTCATCGAAGGACCGAGTATGCAGCCCAATTTCTGGGCGGGGCAGTTTTTGATCGTCAGCCGGGCGCACTATCTGTTCGGCAACCCGCAGCGCGGCGACATCGTGGTCTTCGACCCACCGGGTGATGACGGCACGCCCAACGAGCCGCTGCTGATCAAACGACTGATCGGTTTGCCGAGCGAACACGTCGAATTCAATGACGGCGTGATTACCATCAACGGCGTGGCGCTCGACGAGCCATACAGGATGCAGGAAGACTGCCGTTCGAACTGCGGCGCCAAGTCGTGGGACCTGGGCGCAAACGAGTATCTGTTTTTTGGCGACAACCGTAATAACAGCCGTGACTCGCGCGCGTTCGGCGTGGTCACGAAGAACCGGATCATCGGGGAAGCGCTCATACGTTACTGGCCGCCGCAGGATTGGGGAATCGTCACGCATTATCGTTTTCCAGAGCCGTAGCACGTCTATAAGGAGGGATATGAATGACAGATCAAGTTGCCTGCCCTCGCTGCCAGATCGGCAATTTGCACGCCACCACCGGAACGTACAGCGCCGTCTACAACGGAGCGCTGCTGAGCGTGCCCAACGTACCTGCCTGGAAATGCGACGTGTGTGAATATCTGGAATTCGAGTACGACGCACTGGCGCAAATCGAAGCGCTGGTCGGGCATTTCGGGATGCCGGACGAACACGCCCAGCGCATGTCCAAACGACCGCCGATGGATTCCGACCAACAGGACACCAATCTGCCACACCGGCTCAAACCCTAGCAAATGTGCTAGACTAGAGGCAGCACCGAACCCATAATCGGAGTGGATAATTGCCCCCCGCCATGGAGCTGCTGTCGAGCCTGTGCGCCGTAGGAGTCGCTGCCGCGCTGCTGTTCAACCTCGCCGTGCAGCCCCACCGCGCCCCGACGCATCCGCAGCTTGTGGCGCTGAGCAGCGCGCTCCTGCTGTGGGGGCTGCTCGGCACGCTCGTACCGGGCAATTATGCGCCCGCCGCGTCCGGGCTGGCAGCGACGGCGCTCGCCGGCTTCGCGTTTATCGCCCGCTACCTTGTCACCGAATCGAACATCAGCCGCCTGCTCAGCCGCGCGCGTCCGGCGACGCTGGTCGCGCTTCTGCTGCTGATCTGGGCAGGACGTGATACGCCAGCCGCGCCTATCGTCGTCTACGCCATCGTGCTGTTCCACGCGGGGACAGCCCTGTGGACAATCCTGATCGCTCGTCACCCAGACG
>JADLHH010000632.1 GCA_020848855.1 Anaerolineae bacterium
AAATGGCGCTGGCGGAAAAACTCTATACGTATCTTCGAGACTGGCTGATGGGACTGCATATCGTCAGTATTCGCGGCGCATGGTCAGAAGATTTTCACCCCCCGGAAGAACATCCAATTCAGTAATTCTCACAAGGCTTTCCTGTACATATCGCTTGAAATATTCCTGATTCAGTGTAACACTTGAACCTGTTACACTGACACACGGCACCGCGATTCCACTCATAGCAGCGGTGGCATGTAACTGGTCATAAGTATGATCGACCTTTCCATTTCAATAGGGAGTAGTTGTATGTTGAAGTTAAACTCGAAGTTGTTACTCGTTCTTGCACTGCTGGCGCTGCTGGTCGCGCCGATGGCAGCAGGCGCACAGGATACCGTCAACCTGGTGCTGTGGCACTCCAAGCAGGATGCTGAAGGCGACGCACTGCTCGCCATGATCGAAGCCTTTGAAGCTGCCAACCCGGGAATTACGGTTGAGCAGGTTTTCAACCCCGACGCGACGTTGGGCGACAGCTTCACCGCGGCGGTTGGTTCGGGCGAAGGTCCCGACATGATCATAACGGCGAATGACCGGGTTGGTCCGTGGGCGACTGCCGGGTTGATTCAGGATGTGAGCGGTTGGGTGGACGATGAACTGCGCGCTCAGGCGGGCGATACCGCGTGGGGCTTGTTCGAGTTCAACGGCGGACTCTACGGCATTCCGTACAGCGCCAAGACGCTCGCATTCTTCTACAACAAGGCGCTCGTGCCGGATGCCCCCGCGACGTGGGCTGATGTTACAGCGATAGCCGAAGAAGTCACTGGCGATAACCCCGGCGTGACGGGTCTCGCCTTCCAGAACGGCTTCTTCCACAGCGCAGGCTTTCTGTTCTCGCTGGATGGCGCACTGATGGACGAGGACGGCAACGCCGCGTTCGTCGATGGTACGCCCGGCGCGGACGCGATGGATGCCTACCTTCAGCTTCACCAGGACATCTACAACGCCAGCCAGGACCTCGACAGCGGAATCGTGGTGGACGGTTCATCCCCGAACCCCGGCTTCCAGCAGGGTACGGTGGCGATGGTTTACGACGGCATCTGGAACCTGGCGCAGTATGAAAGCGACCTCGGCGATGACCTCGGCGTTTCGCTGATGCCCGCACTCGACAACGGCAATGTCCCGGCGCTGTGTGCGCAGGGTGATGGTTTCATGCTGAGTTCGAATGCTGACGAAGCCAAGGCTGCCGCGTTCATCGAATGGGCGCGGTTCGTGACCGGCGTCGAAGGTCAGACGATTGCCGCGACCGAAGGCGGTCTGCTGCCGGTGAACCCGGAAGTGCCGGTGGAGAACCCGAACCTTCAGGTTTTTGCTGAACAATTCCAGGTCGGCACTCCCTTCCCGAACCGTGAGGAACTGAGCCAGTTCTGGACGCCGATGGCGGATGCAATCACCGCCGTGAGCGCGGGTGGTGAAACCCCGGCAGAGGCTCGCGCCGCTGCTCTGGAGACGATTCAGACAGGGATTGACGCCCTACACGAAGCCGCAATGGCTGAAGGCTCGTAGTCGATTGGTAAGTTAAACAGTTCGCGCAGGGCAGGGACAAGCCAGCATTGTCCCCGCCCTGTTTTTTTATAGAGCCGGAGCACTATGGCGACGCAAACGCAGTCCTATTCACGCAATCAGGCTTCGATGTGGGAGAATTTCAGGCAGGGGGTGAAAGCCAGTGGCTTGCCCTGGGCATTTATTGCCCCGTCGATCATCGTCATGCTGATCATCACCTTTGCCCCCCAAGCGTACCAAATCCTGATTTCGTTCCGCGACTTTCAGGCACAGAACCTGAGCGGCGCGCCCGCGCCTTACGTTGGGCGTGATAATTTCCGCAAGGTGCTTTCCGACGGGCTAAACATTCCAAACTATAATTTCTTCCCGCTGCTCGGCTTCAATATCGTGTGGACGCTGATTAACGTCACCTTTCATGCCGGGATCGGGCTGGCGGTCGCGCTGGCGCTCAACGCCGAGCATGTGATTGGTCGGCGGATTTACCGCGTGCTGTTCGTGCTGCCGTGGGCGCTGCCTGCTTATATCACCGCGCTGATCTGGAACAACCTGTGGCAGCGCAACGACGGCGGCATCAACCTGCTGCTGCAATCGATCAACCAATGGTTTGGAACCAGCCTGCCCACCCGTACCGACTGGCTGGGACAGCTTGAGCCGCCGATTGACCTGCGGGGAATTATCCCTGCGGCAATCGTGATCGTCTGCGCGCTGGTTAGCCTGTGGCTGGCACGGCGCACACTGCGGGTTGGACTGCGGAACGAGGACAACGGACGGCTCGACCTTTCGCGGACGGTTTTCAGCGTCGGCGGGATTATCATTCTCGCTGCGGTGGTGGTTTTCACGCTGATCGATATTCTTGGGAACGGTTCGACCGCGACGAACCCGGTTGTGCAGATGTTTGACCGGGCGGGCGCACCTGTGCTGGCGTTTTACGCGGTGCTGATCGCTAATATCTGGCTGGGCTGGCCGTTCATGATGGTGGTGGCGACTGGCGCTCTCCAGAGCATCCCGCCTGACCTGTACGAGGCTGCCGACGTCGATGGCGCTTCGAAGTGGCGGCAGTTCCGGCAGATTACGCTGCCGTTACTGCGCCCGGCGATGGTTCCGGCGATCATGCTTGGCACAATCTGGACGTTCAACCAGTTCAACGTGATCTTCTTCATCACCGCAGGTGGTCCGCGAGGACAGACGGACCTGCTCGTGACGCAGGCGTATAAGCTGATCCAGCAGGAGCAGTTGTACGGCGCGGCGGCTGCCTTCACGATCGTCGTCTTTTTCATTCTGCTGATCATCACCCTGATCAATAACCGCGTCACCAGCGCGACCAAAGCATACGACGAGGCATGAGACATGAGCGCCCAACGAACTGCTTCCCTTGAAAAAACGCGCTCGCGTGAGCGTTCCGGTGAACAGAGCTGGCTGACGCCCCGGCGACGCGGCATCATCATCCGCCAGATCTTCCTGCAAATCTTCCTACTGTTCATGGCGGCGGTCGTTTTGTTTCCGGTGCTGTGGATTATCTCGATGGCGGTTGACCCGCGAGGGATCGCCCGCCCGACCGATCTGGTGCTGATCCCACCGAATGCGACCCTGAGCGCCTTCAACAGCCTGCTGACCGAACCGTTTTCCAATGTCTTCCCGGTTTATTTTGGCGACCTGATGATGAACAGCCTGTTCATCGCGCTCGGCGTTTCGGTGTTCACGGTGGTGCTCGGATCGTCGGCGGCTTACGCCTTCTCGCGTTTTCGCTTCATCGGGCGGCAGGCGGGGATGCTCGGTTTTATCATTCTGCTGCTGCTGCCGACCACGGGGACGGTGATTCCGCTATACATTCTGTTCAGCGCCGTGCAGGTCAACCGAGTGCTGGCAGCGGCTGTGCCTTCGTTCTTCTCGTCCGCGCTGGTCGTCGCGCTAATATTCCTCGCCTACCGGATGGTGCGCGTCTATTCGCGCGACAACCCGGATCGGGCATTCAATCCCGGTCCCCGGTTTGTCACGGTGGTGGTGGCGCTGGTGATGCTTGCCAGCATCTTTCTGACGTTCTTCACCCTGTTCGAGCGCAGCCCAATGTACAACAGCGTGATCGAAAACCCGCTGCGCGCGCTTGACGCAGAACTGAATGAAGCGCGCGGCGATTATAATCAGCGCGTGGGCAGCGTCGTTCAGCGCGAGAACACGGCTGACCGCGCGGAAGAACGCGCTGCCGCTGCCGCCGAAGGTGTCGTCCTGCTGAACGATCTTCAGGCGCGGGTTGCCAGCCTGCAGACGGCTGACGAGATTCGCGCGGTGGTTCAGCCTGAAATTGAGGCGAGGCAGGGTGGCGAAGACGACGAGGACGATGTCGTGTTACAGACGCTGCTGGCGGCGCTGCCGAGCCTCGAC
>JADLHH010000656.1 GCA_020848855.1 Anaerolineae bacterium
AAGCCAAGATCCGCCGCTTCTGGGGCGCGCAGCCGTCTTCCGCGCGCCGACCACGCCTGCTGGAACGGCTCTATCCCTACCTTGAACGCTCGCCGGTGGCGCAGCGCGCGGTCGCGCGGCAGTTCTTCGGGCGGGGCCTGGACCAGTTCCGCGAGGCGGGATTCGGACATGCTCCCCGCTGGAACAGCACCAGCGCGCTCAAGCGCCTGTTCTCGGCCGACCTGCGTGCGCGCCTCGGCGCCGTCGATGCGCGCGCGGAGCTGCTGGCGGCGCTGCCGCGGCAGTTCGGCCAGTGGAGTCCGCTCGCGCAGGACCAGTTCCTGGAGGTTCACACGCTCCTGTCGGGCTACCTGCTGTCGTCACAAGGCGATCGCATGCTGATGGCGCACTCGGTCGAGGGCCGCTTTCCGTTTCTGGATCGGCGCGTGGCGGCGCTGGCAGAGTCGTTGCCGCCGAAGTACAAACTGCGCGCGCTCGATGAAAAGCACGTGCTCAAGCGGGCCGCGGCTGAGCTGGTGCCGGCCGAGATCCTCGCGCGCGCCAAGCAGCCCTACCGGGCCCCCGACGCGCTGTCATTTACCACCGCGGAGGCGCGGGAGTGGATGGCCGAGGTCGCCAACCCCGCCGCCGTCAAGGACGCCGGCTGCTTCGATCCGGCGGCCGTCGCGCAACTGCTGGCCAAGTGCGCGGCCCGGGCCGCCAGCGGCCAGTTCTCGAACGCCGACAACATGGCGGTCGTGGGCGTGCTTTCCACGCAGCTCGTCCACCATCAGTTCGTTACCACGCGACCGACGGCCGAAGCACCGGCGGTCATTCGCACGGTCGTCGATCGCGCGGCGGTCAGTCACGCGGGGTGATCGGCAGCCGGTAGACGTCTCAATCCACGCATCATGGCCGATATCGAGAATCGCCAGGCAACCAGCTCCGGAGGCACCGGCCGCGAATGGCTGTTTCGCGCGGTTCTGCTCACCGGCTCCCTCGTGTTCTCCATCGGGCTGGCCGAGATCGTGACCCGCGCGTTCTTCCCGGTCTACGGGGGGCTCGACAACGTGACGCTGGACGGCGCGCCCGTCAAGGAATGGTTCGTTCCTGGCAGCGTCTACCGGCAGGTCTCGAACGAATACGACGCCATCACCACGATCACCCCTCAGGGGCACCGCGTCCCCGGGTCCGAGGGAAACCCCGAGGTCGTGTTCCTCGGGGACTCGTTCACCTTCGGCTTCGGCCTGAAGGATGACCAGACGTTTGCAGCGATCTACTGCCAGCAGCGCCGCGTGGCCTGTGCCAATCTCGGCATCCCGGGCAGCGGGACGTCGCGTCAGGTGGCGCGCCTGACGCAGTTTCTCCGGGACTTCCGCTGGCACCCCCGCGAGGTAAAGCTCTTCTTCTTCGGCATGAGCGGCAGCTTTTCGGCCGGCAACGACTTCGTCGACAACTACGAGTTCGGCCGCCGCCGAGAGGCTCAGGCTCAGCAGGCGTCTGCCAGGGAGGCCGCCCCGCCGTCACTGGCCGCCCGCATCATCGGCCTCCAGTCGACGCTGCTCGACCACTCGTATCTGATGCGTCGCGTGAAGTTTCATTGGGGGCCGCTGCTCAAGACGCTGATCGTCGATGCCCCCGGAGAGGTGCGGATGCGCGAAGCCCTTACCTACACCAGACAGGGACTGCAGCAGCTCGATGACCTCAGTCGGCAGAATGGGTTCGACTACGCCGTTTATCTCATCGTGCCGGTGCAGGACATCCTGCGCGGGACCGACGGCGTGACACTCGCGACGCTCGACAGCGTCTCGCCGCGACCGGCTATTCCGACCGCGCCGGCGCTGCGCGACGCGCCCGCCAGCTACTACTACGCCT
>JADLHH010000633.1 GCA_020848855.1 Anaerolineae bacterium
CCGAGCCGTAATCGACGAACGCCAGCCAGCCGGCGTTGCAGTGGGTCAGCACGTTGACGGTTTCGCCGCCCTTGCGCTGGCTGATCGCCTCGATCAGCGCCACGCCGTGCTCGCCGATGCGGCGGCAGTAGTCGGCGTCTTCGTCGGCGACCTGCTGCGCTGTCTCGAACGCGATCTGGATCATCTCCTCAATGTCGCTGGCGGACTGGATCGCCGTCCACTGGCGCTCGACCGCCCAGGCGAGGTTGACCGCCGTCGGGCGCGTGGCGATCAGCTTGTCCCCGGCGGCGCGCACCGCTTCCAGAAATGCGCCCTGATCTCCGCGCGGTGCGGTCAGCGCGGCGCAGTACATGCCGTAGGCTGCCGTCGCGCCGATCAGCCCCGCGCCGCGCACCGTCATATCCCGGATGGCGTGGGCGAAATCGTCAACGGTCGTCAGGTCGAGGATTTTGAACTCGAACGGCAGCACGCGCTGGTCGATGATCTGCACGACCTGCGGGCGCTCCGGGTCGACCCAGATAGTCCGGTAATGCTTTCCATGTACGTTCATTGTGTTGGCTGCACTTTCATTCGATCATTCCGCGTGCGCAAAGCCCACTTGAATCATAGCTCGCTTCGGGCATCTGTTCGCAAAAGGATGCGGAGTCCTGCGCTCAGAAGTCCTCGATCACGTGCCGCAGCGTCGCGGTGTCGAGCGTCTTCTTGTCGAGGAAGGCGACCGCGCCCGCTTCCAGCCCCTGGCGGTGAAACTCGCTGTCCGGGTACGCGCTGATCAGGATCACCCGCGATAACGGCGACAGCCGCGTGATCTGGTGGGCGCAGTGGATGCCATCTTCGTCGCCCAGCACGACATCGACCAGCGCCAGCCGAGGCTTGACCGACTGGAGCATTTCCAGCGCCTGCCGGGTATTGGCGGCTTCGAAAATCTGCGCGTGAGCAATGATCGAGCTGATCGTCCGCATGAGCTGCTGGCGGTAGCGGGTATTGTCGTCCACGATCAGCACCACGAACGCGCCCGCCGCTGGCGTCGGGACAGGGGAGCGGGCGGCTCCGGTAGAGATGCCGATGATTTCAGGGTGCTGCATGATAAAGTTCATCGCTTCCAGGCGGCTGCGAACGTCGATGGTCTTGTACAGGCGCGTCAGGTGGTTTTCGACCGTCTTGACGCTCAGGCTGAGCGACAGCGCGATGCTGCGGTTGTCGTAGCCGCGATACAGCAGCCGTAGCAGGTCGATCTGCCGTTCGGTGAGGCGTCCATAGGGCGTGTTCGGCGTGTCCCGAAGCTGCACCAGCCGGTCGACGATGCGGCTGGTGACCCAGCGCTCGCCTTCCAGCACGCGCGTCACCGCCAGCCGCAGGTCGCTGAGCGGCTGATCCTTCAGGTGGTAGCCGTTCACGCCGATTCCCAGCAGCCCCTGCACGTAAACATCGTCGTCGTAGGCGCTGACCACCAGAATTTTCATGTCCGGGTAGTCGGCGCGAATGTGCGCGATGGCGGAGATCGGCTCGAAATCGGGCATGGTCACGTCGATCAGCAGGCAGTCAGGCTTCAGCTTCGCCAATCTCGGAAGCAGTTCCCGCCCATTGCCGACTTCGCCGACGATCTCGATCTGAGGCAAATCCTTTAACGCATTCAGAATGCCCGCGCGCACGACCGCGTGGTCGTCGGCGAGGATCAAACGGCTGGTTTTCATAATCGGCTGTCTGAGTACCCAAAGTGGGCGTTATTCGATACTTTCGCCTATGATAACATACTCGCCATCTCCCGCCCCCTGCCGTGCGAAACCGCTTGTTGACCGAAGCACTCGTTAGGGGATACCCCCTAGGTGGTAGGTGGGGTATCCGTCAGGGGTTCAGGGGGTTTTGCTCAGGCAGAATATATTCGTAGTCGATTATATTCATGAAAGCGTTCCCAGTTTCAATATGTATATCGATTTCGAGGGAGGAAATCAAGAGAAATAGTAACCAAAGTATACCGACGCCTATTTCGCTTTTTCGCATAATCGCTGGAGGAAATAATGTCTAAAGTTGGTCTACGAATTGTTGTGCTCATCGTGACGCTGATGAGTGTATTTGGATTCACGCTCAGCGCCGCCGCGCAGGATCAGGTCGATGTTGCCGTGCTGCTGCCGGACAGCCAGTCTTCCGCCCGCTGGGAAAACGACGACCGCCGTTTCCTGGCAGCGGCGTTTGAAGCAGCCGGCGTGACATACTCGATTGTCAACGCCGAAGGCGACCGTCAGACTCAGATCACGCAGGCAGAGCAGGCGATCACCAACGGCGCCAAGGTGCTGCTGCTGGTCAATAACGACAGCGGCAGCGGCGCGGCAATTATCGCCAGCGCGCGTGACGCAGGGGTCAACGTCATCGACTACGACCGCCTGACGATTGAAGGACCCGGCGCGGACTTCTACGTCAGCTTCGACAACACCTCGGTGGGGCGTCTCCAGGGCGAAGGTCTGGTCGCGGCTGTGGAAGCTGCCCAGGCGGATGGCACGCTGACCGACACCCCGATGGTCGCCATCCTCAACGGCTCGCCGACCGACAACAACGCCACGCTGTTCGGCAACGGCTATCACTCGGTCATCGACCCGCTGTTCGAATCGGGCGACTGGGTCAACGTTGCCGAGCAGGACGTGCCGGACTGGGATAACCAGCAGGCGCTGGTGATCTTCGAGCAGATGCAGACCGACCACCCCGAAATCAGCGCCGCGATTGCCGCGAATGATGGTCTGGCGCAGGCGGTCATCACCGCCCGTCAGAACGCGGGTTTGCCCTTCATCCCCGTGACCGGTCAGGACGCAACCGTCGGTGGTATCCAGAACGTGCTGGCGGGTCGTCAGAGCATGACGGTCTACAAAGCTATCAAGGCTGAAGCCGAAGCCGCCGCCGCGCTGGCAATCGCGCTGGTGCAGGGCGAAGACACCGCCGGTATGGTGACGGGCGCGGTCAACAACGGCACCAACGATATCCCCTCGGTTCTGCTGACTCCTGTTTCGGTCACTAAGGACAACGTCGCCGAAACTGTGATCGCGGATGGCTTCCGCACGTGGGAAGAAATCTGCGTGGGCGATTTCGCCCAGTACTGCCCGGAAGACGCGATGGCGACTCCCGAAGCCGGCAGCTAACACTTGTTGCACGAACGAGGCGCGGCGTAGGACAATTCGTCGATACGTCGCGCCTCTTTAGGTTCACCGCCGGGTCAGGAACGCGCTCGCGGCGGAATGATAAATGCTTTTTGAAGGAGCCTATTTTGTCGGAGCAACCTTTACTGAAGCTGTCCGGCACATCCAAGCGTTTCGGCGCTGTGCAGGCACTCCTCCGCGTCGACTTTGAGGCGAAGGCGGGCGAAGTCATGGCGCTCGTCGGCGACAACGGCGCGGGAAAATCGACGCTGATCAAGGGCATCGCCGGAATTTACCCCTTCAACGAGGGGGACATCACCTACGACGGCAAGCCCGTCCACATTCACGGTCCCCGCGACAGCGCCGCCCTCGGAATCGAGATCGTCTACCAGGACCTGGCGCTTGCCGACAACCTCGACGTGGTCGCCAACATGTACCTGGGGCACGAAGTCATCAATTTCGGCTGGCGGCTGGACGAAGCGGTCATGGAGCGCACCTGCGTCGAGACGCTCACGTCGCTGTCGGTCACGTCGGTGCGTTCAGTACGCACGCCGGTTGCCGCGCTCTCCGGCGGTCAGCGGCAGGCGATTGCCGTCGCCAAAGCGGTGATGCGCAATTCGCGGCTGGTCATCCTCGACGAGCCGACCGCTGCCCTCGGCGTCGCCCAGACGCGCCAGGTGCTCGACCTGGTGCGCCGGCTGGCAGACAAGGGGCTGAGTGTCATTCTGATTTCGCATAATATGCACGACGTTTTCGAAGTCGCCGACCGCATCACCGTGCTGCGGCTGGGGCAGAACGTCGGCTTGTACAACCGCGCGGATGTCGATCAACGGGACATCGTCTACGCGATCACGGCAGGGACGCTGCAGCATGTTCCGGGGATGGATGACGCATGAGCACAATCGGCAGAACACCGGATTCAGATAATCTCGCACCGTCGGAGCAGGAAAATCCGTCGTTCGTCACCTATGCGCGCGGCTATCTCCGCCGGCTGGGATCGGGCGATCTCGGCTCGCTGCCGATCATCATCGGGCTGGTCTTCATCGCCATCATCTTTCAGTCGCAGAATTCGAACTTCCTCACCCCGCGCAACTTCGTCAACCTGATCCTGCAAATGGCGGGTTACGCGATGATCGCCTACGGCGTGGTGTTCGTGCTGCTGCTCGGCGAAATTGACCTGTCCATCGGCTACGTCAGCGCCGTATGCGGCGTGGCAATTGCCATGCTCCTGCGCGACCCGGCGGCGGGCTGGAGCTGGTACACGGCGATTCCGCTGGCGCTGCTGGCGGTGGCGGGCATCGGCTTGCTGCAGGGCTTGATCATCACGACCTTTCGCGTGCCGTCGTTCATCGTCACGCTAGCCGGTCTGCTGGCATGGAACGGGGTGGTGCTGCGCATCATCGGGCGCGGTGGCACGGTCATCATTCAGGACTCGGTGGTCATCGGCATTGCCAACTCGTACATCCCGCCGGACACGGTGTGGGGCTGGGTGGTCGCCGGGGTGTTCGTCGCCGGCTACGCGCTCGTCCAGTTCGCGCAGTACAGCAACCGGCGGCGGCAGGGCTTGAGCACGCGCCCGCTCGCTTTTCTCGCGGCGGAACTGATCGTGCTGATCCTCGTCAGCGTGATCGTGGTCGCGGTCGTCAATCAGGATCGCGGGCTGCCGGTGGTCGGCATCATCCTGATGATCGGCTTGATCGTGCTGACGTTCATCGCCCGCAGCACGCAGTTCGGGCGCTACGTCTACGCCGTCGGCGGGAATCAGGAAGCGGCGCGGCGCGCGGGCATCAACGTCACCCGCATCCGCGTGATCGTGTTCATGATGTCGAGCACGCTGGCGGGGCTGGGGGGCATTATTCTGGCGTCGCGCCTGCGCTCGGTCGATACCGGGGCGGGCGGCGGCAACCTGCTGCTCAACGCCATCGCGGCGGCGGTCATCGGCGGCACGAGCCTGTTCGGCGGGCGCGGGCGGGTGTCGAGCGCGGTGCTCGGCGCACTGATCATCGCCAGCGTCGAGAACGGCATGAGCCTGCTCAATCTGGCATCCGGCGACAAGTTCGTGATCACCGGTATCGTCCTGCTGGTCGCGGTCATCGTCGACTCGCTGTCGCGCCGCCGCCAGCAGCAAGCTGGTATCGCCTGACTTCGTTCGAAACTGTGGTTATGCGTAGGGGGCGTAATATATTACGCCCCTACAACCCTCACTCGATTAATCCCGTGCTATAGTATTCGCAGGTAAATTTGTTCGAATAGATATCCGTGTTGTGGATATGGCTCCGGTTTTGCAGGTCGAGAAGCTGAGCAAGCGCTTTGGGACGCTGGAAGTCATTCGCGGTATCAGCTTCGAAATCTTCCCCGAAGAAGTCGTCGGCTTGGCGGGCTTGAGCGGCAGCGGCAAGTCGGTAATCGCCAAGCTGCTCGCCGGTTTATACACGCCCAACGGCGGCACGATCACCATCAACAACCAGCGCTTACCGCCGGAATACGACGCCTCGCGGCTGGGGCTGGAAGTCATCCACCAGCACCCGGTGCTGGCGGAGAGCCTGAGTATCACCGAAAACATCTTCCTCGGTCACGAGGTATACCAGCCGTATATCGGGCGCTTCCTGCGCTGGATCGACCAGCCGCGCATGGAAGCCGAGACGATCCGGCTGCTCAAAAAGCTGGATGCCGAATACGTTTCGCCCAACGAGCGGGTGATGAATCTGTCGAACGAGCAGCGCCAGTTGGTCGCCATCGCCCGCGTGCTGGTGCGCCCGGCGAACGTGATCTTTCTGGATGAGCCGATCCTGCTCAGCTTCGGCTACCAGCAGAAAATCCTGCTGCTCATCGAGGAATGGCGGCAGCAGGGCAAGACGGTCATATTCAGCAGCGGCAACCTCGACCATCTCTTCGCCGTGACCGACCGCATCCTCGTGCTGCGCAACGGCGAGCGCATCGACTCGTTCCGCACGGACGTGACCAGCCGCGAGGAAATCGTCGCCTCGATGGTCGGCTACATGGCGCAGGAACAGCCGACGCCGGCGTTCTGGGCGCTCGATTCGTACTACCGCGCCCGCGAAAAAGCCGAGTCGCTCAGCCGGCAGATGCTCCTGCTCGAAAAAGACCTCGAAGTGCAGGGCACGCTCAACCGTCAGTTGCTCTCGCAGCTTGCCGAGCAGGTCAAGGCGCTGGATCAGGCGAACGTGGCGCTGCAGGACGCCCACCGCCGCCTGCTGACCGAGCGTGAGGAAGAACGCAAGCATCTGGCGCGCGAGCTGCACGACCAGGTGATTCAGGATTTGCTGACGACCAACTACCAGCTCGAGGAAGTCGAGGCGCAGGACGCTGTCCAGGACGCCGTGCGCGAGCGGCTGGTCGAAGTGCGCGGCACGATCCGCCAGTTGGTCGACGACATCCGCCAGATATGCGGCAGCCTGCGCCCGCCGACCATCGACAGCCTGGGGCTTGCCGCCGCGCTGCAGTCCTACGCCCGCGAATGGGCGCGGCGCACCGGGATCGAGGTTCAGATGCGGCTCAAGCTCAACCCCGGTCGCCTGCCGGAGCCGATTGAACTGTCGATCTTCCGCATCATTCAGGAAGGCTTGAGCAATGTTCAGCGCCACGCGCACGCCAGCCACGTCGATATCACGCTGGAACACACGTCGGCGCGCACGCTGATGGTCTCGATTGCCGACGACGGCGACGGCTTAGCCGAGAATTTCGATCTGGGGCGGCTCTCCGGGCAGGGGCATTACGGGCTGCTCGGCATCAGCGAGCGGGCGGCGTTGCTCAGCGGTCATGTGCGCGTCCACAACCGCAGCGGCGGCGGCTTGCTGCTGCAGGTCGAAGTCTCGCACCCGCGCATGGAAACCAGCACCCCGGCAGCCGCGCCCGCGCGCCGCGCCGAGATCACCTACCGCTACTGAATCCATACCAATTTCACGCGCCTGTACCTTCCGCGCCGCGCTACAATCACGCCTGCGAAGCGATGAGAGGACAGGC
>JADLHH010000634.1 GCA_020848855.1 Anaerolineae bacterium
CCACGACCACCGCCGCGCCCATGATCATGAACACCAGCGTGTACAGCCGGTCGCCGGACGGCACGTCGAGCAGCAGGTAGGTCACGATTAAGCTGCTGGCGATATACGTCACAGCGACCAGCGCCGTCGTCCGCAGCGAGAACATGATGCCGCACAGCATCAAGTTCAGCACCAAAAAGCGGATCAGGTCGAGGTAATCACCCGGCGAAACCAGCAAAAAGCCGAAGATCGCGACCGGGGCGATCACCATCGCCAGCGCGGCAGCGACCGGATAATGGATCGTGCGGCTCAAGCCATACGAGAACAGCAGGACGACCGCGCTGACCGTGACCACCAGCGCCGACGCTTCGTTGAGGCTCGCCGGGCTAGTTTCGGCGGCGCGCTCGACCACCATCAGCGTGATCGGTGAGAGCGCCAGCAGCACCAGCAGCAGCGACGAGAGAAGCTGCGCCTGCCGCCTCCGCATTGGGTTGATAATGGCGGACGATGGCGCAGTCAACAGATCCCACAGGTGGTGCAGCCCCGCCTGGATGCGGATGCGCGGGCTGGTGCTGGCGGATATGGTAGGATTCATCGACATGGACAAAAGTGTTTGAGAAAATCATCTTTGAGAAAGGCGCACGTCTGCATTATAGTTCAACTTGATCGAACCGATAATGGACGATGCCCCTCTATTTCGACATTGTTCAGAGAGATCGGGCGCAATTCCTGCCCGAATTCGGAGCAGCACGCACATGGCTCAGCCGTACGATATTCTTTTGTTGGGAGATTACTTTTACGACTTGATCTACACCGGGCTGCCGGCATTCCCCAAGCTTGGACAGGAGTGTTATTGCAGCGGCGTCACCTCGACGGGCGGCGCTATGTTCACGACTGCTGCGGCGCTGCGGCGGCTGGGGGCGCACGTCGGCTGGGTGACGAATTTCGGCACGGACGAATACAGCCGCTTCGTGCGCGAACTGTCGCAGAAGGAAGGCATCGATCTGGCGTGGGCGCGGACGCTGGATGCGCCGTACCGCCGTATCACGTCCGCCATGCCCTATGAGGGCGAACGCGCCTTTCTGACCTATGTCGACCCCGACCCGGTGGACTTCTACGAGTACTGGCTGCAGGCGGTCGAACACGCCGACTACCGGCATCTCCACGTCGGCGGGCTGATGCCGGAAGAATGGATGGAGCCGGTCTTCAGCCGGGCGAAAGCGCGCGGCGCGACCGTTTCGATGGACTGTCAGGACACGCCCCAGTTGTACTCGGCGTGCGACTGGGCGGAGGCGCTGGCGACAGTCGACATTTTCATGCCTAACGCCCGCGAAGCGCGGATGGTTACAGGGCTGGACGATGTGGAATTGGCGGCGCGCAAGCTGAACGAGTGGGTCAACGTCGTTGTTGTCAAAGACGGCGAACGCGGCGCGTGGGTCGCTGCTGAAGGGCATGTCTGGCTGGTTCCGGGCATTCATGCGGGCGAAGTGCTCGATACCACCGGCGCGGGCGACTGCTTCAACGCCGGCTTCCTGTATGGCAGACTAATCGAAAACGCCCCGTATCAGGTTTCCGCCCGGTATGGCAACATCTGCGGCGGGTTGTCTGTCACCGGCGTCGGCGGCGCGACTGCCGCGCCGACTTACACCGAATTAAAAGAATGGCTGGCGAAGACTGCGCCAGCCACGTCATAACGATCAATTTGAGGGGCACGTCACAGAATGTCGCCTGTGCCCATGAACGCTCACTTACAGGTCGATCTCGGCGAGCAGAACGCCGTCGCGGTTGGTCGGCTCTACCTTGAAGCCCAGTTTCTCCACCAGGCTGATCATCTCGATGTTCTCCGCCAGGACGGAGCCGTTGAGCCGCTCGATATGCTCGGCGCGCGCCACCTCGATCAGCCGCAGCAGCAGTTCTCTCCCCAATCCCTGATGCTGAAATTGGTCGCTGACGATGAGCGCGAAATCGGCGTCGTTCGCCCACCGGTTCTTGGCGAGACGACCGATGCCCATGATCTCAGGATCGCCCGTGTCGGGGTTGTTGCGCAGCGCCAGCAGCGCGATCTCGCGGTCGTAGTCCACGAAGCTCAGCCGCGACAGCCGATCATGCCCAATGCGTTGGCTCAGGTTCATCGCCTGCAGATAGCGCATGTAGACCGTTCGCTCCGAAAGCGTCTCGTGGAATTTGGCGATCAGTGGCTCGTCTTCGGCGCGGATCGGGCGGATGGTCACGTCCACGTTCTGACGGCTTGTCCAGTGTCCCATGTACTGAATAGGATAGGGGCGAATCGCCGGGCGCGGCAGTTCATTTTCGGGCGTCTGCGGGTCGTGCAGCACCACGCGCGCGTCGAGCGCGATGATGCGCTCCGACGAAGCCAGCAGTGGGTTGATGTCGAGTTCCTTGATCCACGGCTGCTCGACGACCAACTGGCTGAAGCGCACCATCATCTTGAGCAGGTCGGGCAGGTTGACCGCCGTGCGACCGCGCACGCCCTTCAGCGCCCGGTAGATTTTTGTCTGTTCCATCATGCGCTGCGCCAGCGTCGTGTTGAGCGGCGGCAAGCCGAGCGCCCGGTCTTTGAAGACTTCGACCAGTGTGCCGCCCGTCCCGAACAGCAGCACGGGACCGAACTGCGGGTCGATGCTGCTGCCGACGATCAGTTCGTAGCCGTCCAGCTTGATCATCGGCTGCACCGTCACACCCTGGAAGTGTTTCGCGCCCGCTCGTTCGCTCACCGCGCGTTCGATGCGTCCGAACGCCGCGCGCACGGCGTCGGCATCCTGCAGGTTAAGCTGCACGCCGCCCACGTCGGTCTTGTGGGTGATCGTGCGCGAGTTGAGCTTGAGTACTACCGGGTAGCCGATCTTCTCGGCGGCGGCGACTGCTGCATCGGCATCGGCGGCAAGCTGGGTCGAGACCGTCGGAATGTAGTAGGCGCTCAGCACCTGCTTCGATTCATATTCGGTCAGGATCGTGCGCCCTTCGGCGAGCGCTTGCTTGATGACGCTTTCCACCTGTGCGCGATCCGGCGTCTCGTTGTTCGAGTCTGCCGGCAGAATCGGCGTTTCGTAGATGCTGCGCAGGTTGTAGTTATAACGCCACATGTAGTTGAACATGTGCACGGCGGTATCCGGAAACGCGAACGACGGGATGTTCGAGCGGTTGAGGATCGCTTCGCCCGCCGCTACGTCAGGACCACCCATCCAGCTTGCCAGCAGTGGCTTGTCGCCCAGGCTTTCGAGCGCTCGCAGTGC
>JADLHH010000635.1 GCA_020848855.1 Anaerolineae bacterium
AGCAGTCTTGAACAATATGGATTGGATCGCTCATATGTCCGAGAAGAATTGGGTGAATGACTTGGACGACTTCACCGCCGCCTTGTATCATGCTCGTGCAATTCATCGTTTTCTTGAATCGCAGAAGGCAGAGCATCAACGCGATAGACTTAAGGATACTAGGTAGTGAATAATAAGCCGCTTCTAGCGGGCTTGAATCCCTAGCCCGATGCTTCCAGCGTCGGGCGGCGCAAGGGAAATAAACGATGACCATGACAGTTGACGAAATCATTGACGAATTTGAAAAGCTTTCACTGGATGAGAAACGGCAAGTGCTTGACTATTTGCGCGCTAGTATCCGTAAGAAACAGCAGGCGCAGGCACAAGCTGTCGTTGAAGGCAGCAATGGAACGAACAACCCCGGTAATTCCGCTGATGTGGCGACCCCTTCAGTGGGTCGCTAGGTTTTTCTTAGCGGAGGGTTTAAACCCTCAGCGGTGCATAAGGCATATCTCAATATCGGACAAGCCTTTCGAGCATCGGGCAACGCTCCCCGCCACCGTCACCTTCCGACACTTTCCGTTCGCTCAATGTGCTTGTCCTGCCCGCCGATTCAGCCCCAATCGCACGCGGTGTTACACCTTCTTTCGTCACTGCCACGCGAACACGCCCATCAACATCGACAGACTACCCCTCCAGCCCCACCCAAATCGCATCCAGCAGCGCTGCATCGTCGCTGTCTTGGCTGATCTCCCAGAACATCACCCCGCCTAAGCCCTGTTCGCGCACGTATGCCGCCTTCAGCGTCATCGACTCCGGGTCGTCGTAGCTGATCATCGTCCGGCTTGCCGCATCGTACAGCCACGGAACCTGCGCCGTCTCGTCCCAGAAGCGCTCGAACCGCCCCACGTATTCCGCTGCGATCTCGCCGTAGTCGAGCGAATTGCCCTTGCCGGGCATGTTCGGCTGGCGCAAGCCGTTGTTTGCCGACGTGATGTTCGTCCACACGTACCCGTAGAACGGCACCCCCATCACCAGCTTGTCCGCCGGGATGCCCAGCCCCAGCAGATTCTGAACGGTCGTATCGTCGCTCAGCCGATCCGCCGGAGCGTACAGCGGCGCGTTGAAATCGGTCAGGCTGCTCCACGGACCCACCATGTCATACGTCATCACGTTGATGAAATCCAGCAGCGGCACGATTTGCGCCCAGTCGAGCGGCTCGTACTGTGTTTGTCCCGCCCCCAGCGCGATGGTTAGCAGGTAGTGGCGACCGCCGGCTTCGCCCTGCGCGTCGAGCGCGTCCCGCAGCGCGCCGAGCAGCAGCACGAAATTGTCTTTGTCTTCCGGTCGCGTGATGTTGTTCGAGTCGCCGCCACCCGTCGGGTATTCCCAGTCGATGTCCACGCCGTCGAAGCCGTAGCGTACGACGAAATCGACTACCGACTGCGCGAACGTCCCGCGTGATTCGGGCGTCAGCGCCACGTCCGAAAACTTCTCCGAGTCTTCCCATCCGCCAATCGAGATCAGCGTTTGCAGATAGGGGTGCGCTTCCTTCAGCAGCCGAAGCTGGTTGAAATTCCCCTTGAGCGGCTGGTCATCCTTGTCGCCGGGGTAGGCGAACTGCGTGTCCGCCTGCTCGTCCAGAAACGCGATCTTTCCGTCGTCGGAGATGCGGGCGAAGGCGTAATTGATGTGCGTCAGCTTGTCGGCGGGGATGTCGGTCACCAGATACGGGTCGTCGCCGTAGATCGACCACGAGGCGAAGTAACCGACCACCCGAAACGATTCATCTTGTGCGGTCATGGGCGTGGCAGCCAGTAATATGAGGGACAGAATCAGGAGAACACGAAAACGCATGGCGAGTACCTTCATTCAGTTCTTAATCTTGCCCAGTGTAGCAGCCGCACCCTGAATTGGCAATTAAAAACCGGGCATTTGTGCCCGGCTTTTTGATGTTCCCTATGTGGTTGTCTTAGCTCAGGTAGTCGCGCAGGTTATGAGCCAAACGCGGGTGACGCAGCCGCCGCAGCGCTTCCTTCTCAAGCTGGCGGATGCGTTCTCTGCTTAGCCCAAACTTGTTGGCGATTTCTTCAAGCGTGTGCGGCTCGCCGCCGCCCAAGCCGAAGCGCAGCCGCAGGATGTGGCTCTGGCGCGGCGTCAGTTCGCTCAGCACTTCTTCGATTGTCTCCTGCAGCAGATGCTGCGTCGCCGATTCGACCGGGCTGGGCGAGTCCTGATCCTCGATGAAGTCGCCGAATTCGCTGTCGCCGTCGTCCCCAACCGGGCGCTCCAGCGCAATCGCGTGCTGGCTGGCGTCCATCATGCTGCGAATCGTGTCGGCGGGCAGTTCCATCTGGTCGGCAATTTCTTCGGGAGAGGGGCGTCGTCCCAGGCTCTGTTCGAGCGACTGGGCGGTGCGGTACATCTGGCGGATACGTTCGGTCATGTGGAGCGGGATGCGGATAGTGCGGGTCTTCTGCGCGAGCGCGCGGGTGATCGCCTGGCGGATCCACCAGGTGGCATAGGTGCTGAAGCGGTTGCCGCGCTTGTAGTCGTACTTGTCGACCGCCCGCATCAAGCCGACGTTGCCTTCCTGAATCAGATCGGGGAAGGGCAGCCCCTGACCCATGTAGCGCTTGGCGATGCTGACCACCAGACGGGTGTTCGCGCGTCCCAGGTGCTCGCGGGCGGCTTGACCGTCGTATACCAGCCGTTCGAGATGTGCGATCCAGGTCTCGCTGTACAATTCGCGCGCCCCCATGCGCAGCAGGGTGTCGCGCGCCTGTTTCCCCATCTCGATTCGTTTGGCGAGGTCGATTTCCTCGATGGCAGTGAGCAGCGGTTCCTGCGCCATCTGCCGGAAGTACAGCCCGACCGGGTCATCTGCCGAAACAGCGCTGATATCGCCGACCGTCGGGTCTTGCAGAATTTCTTCCGGCTCGAACTCGGAGTCGCCTTCTTCCGCCAGCAGCAGCGGGTCCGGTGGCTCGTTGTCCTGTCTCAGTTCAACACCCAGTTCGTCTAGTTCGTAGAGTATGGTTTCGATGGCGGTTACGTCATCGCCATCTTCGTCTAGCACCTCCAGGACATCTTCAAAAGTGACGAAGCCGCGCTGGTCAGCCCGATTTAAGAGTTCCTGTATCACGACGGCTCTCTGCCTCCTCCATGAATTGGATTGGCATAACCTCTGCCATGTTCGTACACGCTGTACAAACCCGACGAAAAGAAAGGACTATGACAAAACTTCCATATTTTAGCACGTTTCGTATATCTTTGTGAATTACCGAGCATACCAGATCGATCCAAAAAGGCTTAACCTTTCAAAAAAATAACCTTCGAATCGAGGAATTCTCGATCATCGCCTTTTAGATCGTAAGTTTCGGCGTAACAAAGTTGATGCTGGCTGTTCGCCTGTTGAGCGAAGCGAACGCAACGAACCATTAAGATACTGCTCGAATGCCTGCCGTTGCCCAATTACAACGTTACGGTTATGATAGAATATACCAACTGAGCCTATCTTCACGGGTAATGTGAATGAGCACGCGCCGCTTCAGTGATTACGACGAACCAGATGATTCTGTAAGCAATATCGAACCCGAATACGATGAACCACCGCAGCGCCGCCCGCAGCCCGTCGTCCCGACGCGCAGCGCCACCCGCGGCAACGCCCATCTTCCACGTACATTGACGCAGGTGCTCAACGAGGCGAACGAGCGTGTCGTCCGTGGCGACCTGGTCGATTACGTGCCGCTCCCGACCGCTTTTGACCCGCTCGATGGTTTCATCGGCGGCGGGCTGCGCAAGACCGAATTAGTGCTGCTCGGTGGCGCGCAGGGCATCGGCAAGACGATTGCGACTCTGCAAATCGCCCGTAATATCGCCATGCGCCCCGACCAGTACGTGTTCTATCTGTCTTACGAGCACACCGAGACGCATCTCATGCACCGTCTGCTGTGCATGGAAAGCGTCAACCCGCCGGAGATCGACCTCAGCCGGGGCATCAAGCTGCGCGACCTCTACCAGATTATCGTCGCCCAGCGCGCCAAAGGCTTTATGGGTCGCGACGACGGCGCTGGCTCGCTCCAGGCGATTCTGCGCGACAACCCCAAGACCGCGCCCAGCCTCGCCAAGTTGGTGCGCTACGCCGACCGCATGATCCTCGTCAAAGCCAGCCCGGCGGTCACCACCCTGCGCTCGATCAAAGAGATGACCGCGCGCCTGTGCGATGCCACCGGCGGCAATGTCGTCCTGTTCGTGGACTACCTCCAGAAGATCGCCGTCCACCCGGAGCGCCCGCGCGACGAGAACGACAAGGTGACGATTGTCGTCGAAGGGCTGAAGGATATCGCCATGTCGCTCGACGTGCCGGTCTGGTCTATCGTCGCGGCGGATCGCGAAGGTCTCAAGAGCAAGCGCATTCACCTGTTCCACTTGCGCGGCAGCAGCGCCCTCGACTACGAATCCGACATCGCCATCATCATGAACAACAAGTACCAGATCATGTCGAAGGAGCATGTCGCCTTCAACCCGTACACCGCCAAGCAGTTCCGTGACTGGGTGGTCTGGACAATCGAGAAGAACCGTGCCGGGCGCGCCATGCAGGACATGGAATTCCAGCTTCACGGACAGCATTTCGCCTTCGACCCGCGCGGTCAGAAGGTGCAGCAGCAGTTGATCGACGAGAAGATTATCGAGACGTAAACCGCATCGAATTCGTTCTTATCCGTCTACGAGCATTGCAGCAGGGATCGGAGATCGTCTCCGATCCCTGTTCTATTTGTCGCCGCGTGTCTGTTCGCGCGCCCGCCGGGCAACTTCACGCTGGCGGGCTTGAAACGCATTTAGCCACGTAGACCATTCAGAATCACATATACGGGTCAGGAACCACTATGAGAGAGTTGATCATCGCTGAGTTCATCTCGCTGGATGGCGTCATTCAGGCGCCGGGCGGGTCGGATGAAGATACCGACGGCGATTTCGTCCACGGCGGCTGGACGATGCCGTACTGGCACGATGCAATCGGCGAGCATTTCTTTCAGGCGATGGCTCAGGCAGACGCGCTCCTGCTGGGGCGCAGGACGTGGCAGATTCACGGCGGCGCGTTTGAGCCGATGCAGGACGACCCGTTTGGGAATGTCATGAACGGCATCCGCAAGTACGTTGTATCCACCACGCTCCCCTCGGCGGATGCCTGGCGCAACTCGACGCTGATCAGCCATGATGTCGTGGACGAGGTACGCCGGATCAAACAGGAACCCGGCAAGAACATCCTGCTCGACGGCAGCAGCCTGCTGGCGCATACGCTGATCGAGAACGACCTCGTGGACGAATTCGCGCTGCACGTCTATCCGCTGGTCTTGGGCGGCGGCAAGCGTCTGTTCCCGCAGGGGAAGCGCTTAGACCTGACCCTGATCGAGTCGCAGCCGCTGCCGACCGGCGTGGTCTATCAGCGCTATCGCCCCGCTAGCCGCTGAATTATGAAAAGGTGATTATCGCTTGTCGGTAGGGGCACGACATGTCTTGCCCCCACGAGCGTGTAATCGCCTGTGTTCTCTGCGGTTAGTTATCTTACTCGTCGTGCTGGCGGATGTAGTTCAGCTTCGACAGTTCGCGCACCTGCCGATCCGCCCGGTAGCTGCTGCGCACCAGCGGCCCGCTCTCCACCCACTTGAAGCCGATTGCCTTGCCGATTTCGATGAAGCGGTCGAATTCTTCCGGCAGGTAGAACCGCTCGACCGGCAGGTGTTTTTTGCTTGGCTGCAAATACTGCCCGATGGTCAGGATGTCCACGCCGCGCTCCACCAGATCGTGCATGACCTCGACCACCTCGTCGAACGTCTCGCCCAGCCCGACCATGATCCCGCTCTTGGTCAGCACCAGCGGGTCGATTTCCTTCGCATTGCCGAGTGTCGCCATCGCCCATTCGTAGTGATCCTGCGGCTGCACCTTCTTGAACAGGCGCGGCACGGTCTCGACGTTGTGATTGAGGATTTCCGGCTGCGCTTTCATCACGATTTCGAGCGCGGCGCGGTTCCCCTTGAAGTCCGGGATCAGCACTTCGATGCTGCATCCCGGCTGTAGCTGGCGGATGCGCTTGATCACCATCGCGAAGATCGGCGCGCCGCCGTCGGCGCGTTCGTCGCGGTTGACGCTGGTGATCACGACGTGCTTCAGCCCCAACGCCTGCACGGCTTCGGCGACGCGGTTCGGCTCTGCCCAGTCCAGCGGGCTGGGGCGTCCGGTCTTGATGTCGCAGAAGCCGCACGAGCGCGTGCAGGTGTCGCCCATCATCAGGAACGTCGCCGTGCCACGCCCCCAGCACTCGCTCAGGTTCGGGCAGCCGGCTTCCTCGCAAACGGTGTTCAGGTGTTTCCCGCGCATCAAGCCATAGACGCGCTCGTAGTTTTCGCCGCTCGGCGCGCGCACCTTAATCCAGGGCGGACGGCGGCGTGGATGATTCGGATCGGGCTGCCATCCGGCGGCATCCACCGGGATAGCGTCAGGATTGATCATGTCGGTCACGGGTTGGCTCCGCTAATGTATGCTCGAAAGGAACGTCCAGTTTAACGTCATTGTGTTACATGAAGTTAGCCATTGTCTAGCGAGTCGATGATTTCTTGATATTGCTGCCTTGACAGCAATACTGCTATACCCCTGCCATACCAATTCACATTGTCGCCGAACGATCCCCAAAATGTGGGAGATTTCTGTCCATATTCGAATTCAATTATTGCATTTGCACCAAACTGTTTTGCGGTAATAGCCAATCTCATTTTTACATCTCTTAATGACTGTAATTGAGCCGAAAACCCCTTGATTGAGGTTTCCACATTCTGAACAGTCTTGGAAGCTTGATATGTACCCTCTATGAAAATGATGTTGTCAAAAACTGTTGCGTACATTTGTCACTTTTTCCCTAATGGTTCTTTGGGGCGTTCAAGAATTATGATCATTTCTTCACGATTGCCGCCAAATCCGGGAATCGATGCAGTTACAGCATGAACGACACGCCATCCTTGTTCGGCATATGCATTCATAGCCTGCTCAATGGTATTGGGGTCGAATTTTCCCGAAAACCACTTGTCTTTTTGGGACAGCACCTTATATTCGAACATAGTTCTCTCCGTCCGAGAACTGCCAGGTCTCTCTAGTACTATTATCATTTCTTCCCGGTTTCCCATGAAACCGGGCATGGTTGCCGTGATGCCTGTGCGCAATTTCCATCCCTGTTCGGCATATGCATTCATAGCTTGTTCAATGGTATTGGGGTCGAATTTTCCCGAAAACCATTTGTCCTTCTGTGACAATAGCTTGTACGACATCGTTGATTGAGCTTTTGATCGAAATTCCTGGAGCGATGTAAACGATGTTCCAGTGCTTGCGGGCGCAAGCTTGTCTAGTTGAGCTAGCCATTTTCTAGCAGTAGGGTGGTCAACTGTCTTTAGTACCTCACGGGCATCATCGTAACGCTTTTCTTCAATCAGTTTACGTGCAAATGCAAGATACGCTTCTGCCATGTTGAAATTTGACCCCAACTAAGAATTCAACATCTACTTTGCTATTATACCGCCAGCCCTGCGATAGCGTCGAGTTCCACCGCTGTCGTGGCAAGCTGCTGTTCGACGGCGCGCCACAGCCCCGTGATGATCAGCGCCCGCGCCGCCAGGAAGAAGCCCACCGTCAGCACCGGGATTAACAGGTCGCTGATGCTCGTATCGATTCGCAGCAGGCGGAGCGCGCTGGGCAGGGCGATGCCGCCGATCAGCAGAGTCGGCAGGTACACCGCCAGTTGCAGCAGCAGGAACAGAC
>JADLHH010000636.1 GCA_020848855.1 Anaerolineae bacterium
AGATCGGGCGGGTTGTCACTGGCGATGCTCAGTCCGGTCTGTCCGTCACGGGCGACGCTGACGCGGTAGCCCTCGTAAATCAGCGCCCGCTCGATTAATTGCGCGATCCGCGCTTCGTCTTCGATCAGTAATATGCGTTCACCAGCCATAGGATGTTCTTTCCGCGATGCAGAAGGTTGAGTAGTTCCGGGAACCATGACGCACTGGACAAAAACTGACGATCCCCATAACGTCAATTATATCTGAAAGATTTAATCGAGGTAAGTCGCAGCGCGAAAAACGGCAAATCGTTTAGCTTACGCTCATGCACTGATGCTCATCCGCCGCCTACGGCATCGCCATCAGGGCGTCGCCCACCGGAAGTTCCATGCCGCTGGCGGGTTGCTCAACTGGAAGCGTCTGCCGCTGGTCAGGTCGACCATCACGATTGCGCCCTGCTGCACCCCGTCGATCTGGTTCAGGCTTTCGTAGCCGCCGACGAAGCGCCCCTCCGGTGAAAGCTGCGGCGCGATCAGCGACCCAATCTCCAGAATCGTCGTCGGCTCGCCGCTCGTCAGGTCGTAATCGACCACGCTCAACGGCGCGAATGCCCCTGACCCGCCTGCAACCAGCGCGCGCAGCGTCCCGCTCACCGCTTCCACGCTCGACCGCACCGTGACGCCGTCCTCGAAGGGAATCCACTGCCCCGGCGCTGACCCCAGCGCGGTCGCGTCGACCACGTAGAACCCCGGCGGGAACGACGACGGCGTGCTGGCATCGACGTAGCTGTAAATTCGTCCATCGCGCAGCCACTGCGTCCGCACAGGGCGCGGGTCGTCGTCCGAAGTGATCGGCGACATCACCAGTTCGCGGGTGCTGATGTTCAGCACGCCGGTGAACAAGCCCTCGTCATTGAAGATTTCCAGCAGCAGGTGCGTGCCGTCCGGCGAAAACCGGGGGCGGTGGTACGTTGCCTCGTTGTTGGCAAGCACCAGCTGCGGCGCGTTTTCTTCCAGCACGTTCAGCCACACGCCGCTGCGCTCGTCGATATACGCGAGGCTGGCGCTGTCCGGGCTGAAATCCGCTTCCACCGGGGCAAAGCTGTTGATCCGTGCCAGCATCTCCGGCTGGAAGCCAGTCTGTTGCAGCCACAGCTCGGCATCGACCACGTAAGCGACCTTGTTGCCGTCCGGTGAAGCAGCGAATTCGTTCACGTCCGAGCCGGAAAGCGTGAACGGCTGCGGTGGAACGCCGTTGGCAGGCATCTTCCACACCTGCACAATCCCGCGCGGCGTCGGCGCGAGGAAGAAGCTGTCCGCCGCGACGGTCAGCGCGGTCACGGTGCTCGCCGGTTCCTGAACCGCTGGGGCGGTCGTCGGTTCGGCACTGGCGGGGGTTTCGACAAGCGGTATCGTCGAAGGCAGTTCCGGCGGGGCGGTGGCATCGCTTGGTGGTGCGCCTTGCTGCGGCACAGCAGGCGCGGTCGTTCCGCTCAGTGGACCCCACGCATACGCTACGACGTCTGTCATCGGCAGCGGAAAGCCCAGCCCGGTCGACGGGTCGTAGAGCGCGATCACGCCGCCCTGGTACGCCGTCAGCAGCGTCCCGCCCGGTGCCCAGAGCAAGCCGTTCAGCGCAATCGGCACCTGCCCAATCGTCTCAAGCTGCTGCGCGCCGCGTACCAGCCGCAGCAGCCGCCCATAGCCATCCGGCACGTTGGCATCCGCCGGGTCACGCCCGAAGAACACCAGCGCGTCCTGCGCGTTCAGTTCCGGCAGGCGGTAAATCACCGATTCATCCAGCAGCACAGCTTGCGCGTTCGCCTGGTCGAGGTTCATCAGCCGCAGGCTGCCTTCCGCTGGCGCGAAGATCACTTCGCCATCGCTGATCCAGGTCGTGCCGATGCTCGACGGGATGATGCTCGTCAGCGTCAGCGCGTAACCCTCCCGGCGGTAAATCCACCACACGTTGTTTTCGCCCTCGGCGGCGAGAAACCGTCCCGCTGGCGACCAGTTCACGCTCTTGAACACCGCTTCGCGCAGGTCGGCAAACACCGGCTCCGCGCCTGTATTGAAATAGATTCGCGCGCCGTAAGTCGTCGTGTAGGCAATCGCGTCGCCGTTAGGAGACCATGCCATCGTCTCGCCAGCGCCCCGGTAGGCAGGCACATCGGCGCTCGCGCCTTCCACCTGCTGGGGCTGCCCGCCTGCCGCGACGTTGATCGTGAACAGCCCGCTTTCGGTGCGGAACGCGATCTCTTCGCCCAGGCTGTCCACGCCGAAATCGACGATGAACAAGCCTTCCGGCGTCAAATCCCCCACGCCTGAAGCGCCGACCCCGTAACGCTGAATCTGTCCGTTGTTCAGCAGCACGTACAGGTCGGCGGGCAGGTTCAGTCCGTCCTGCGCCGCCACAGGCAGCGCGACGATCAACATGAGAGCGAGAAGGAGAGCGAATCGGCGCAGCATCGGTTTTTCCATCATGATCTGAAACTTTGCGGCTTAGTATAACGTAGATCAAGATGGCGCAATGGCGTTTTTCAGGCAGTCGAACCGTTCGCCGCTCCGGACTCTCTAACGCAGTTCTAGCATTGGTTCAGTGGGTTTCGTGGTAAACTATTTCAATTCGCATAACTATCAGGATAAAGGAATCGCCATGATCAAGGCGGTAGTGGATCAAATCGGGTTAACCTGGAAGCTGCTTTTCGACAAGCGCGTGCCAGTCTGGATGAAGGCAGTCGCGCTTGCGCCGCTGATTTATGTCTTTTCGCCCATCGACATCATCCCCGACTTCATTCTGGGGCTGGGGCAGTTGGACGACCTCGGTGTTATTCTTGCCGGGATGCGCCTGTTTGAATCGATTGTTCCCGCGCACATCGTTCAGGAACA
>JADLHH010000637.1 GCA_020848855.1 Anaerolineae bacterium
AAGCGTCCCGGCGTCGGCGTTGCAGATGTCCTTCGCTTCCATCAGAATACGCTGCCCCAGCCGGTCGAAATCCGTCTCCGTCGAAAGAGCGATACCCATCGGCAGGATGACGTGTTCCATCTGATCCGCCAGCTTCTCCACCCGGTTGATGTGAAGCTGCTGCTCGTTCTGAATGTCCTGCTTTTGCTTGGTGATGCGGACGCGCGTTTCCAGAAGCTCTTTCGTGAACGGCTCCTGGATGTAGTCGTCCGCTCCCAGTTCGATGCACCGCGCCACGATCTCCGAATCCGCAATTGACGATACCATGATCACCGGAGTCGCCACCTGGCCGGGTATCCTCTTCATGTGTTCGAGCACCTGGTAGCCGCTCAGGGTCGGCAGTCGCACGCCGAGCAGCAGCAGGTCGTACGGCTGTTTATCCAGCAGAGCGACCGCTTCGGCTCCGTCCGATACCGCGTCGATGGTGACACCGGGCGCTTCGAGGTATTCCAGCAGCAGCGCCTGGATCGCTGGGTTGTCGGTGGCGATCAATATGCGCGAGATTGAACTGGTCATGACGAGCCTTCTGACTTGTTTCGCTTCAACACAAAGTGATTGTAGTTTCGATTATCGCGTCGCTCATAGCGCCACTCATCGACGCTCTGCCGAACCAGCATAATCCCCAGCCCGCCGATATCGCGTTCTTCCAGCGGTGTATCCAGATCAGTGGGGTCGGGTCGATTGGTTGGGTCATACGCCAGCCCAGCATCGATCAGCGAGATGATCAGGTGATCGTCGTCAATCTGAGCGGCAGCCTCGACATCACCCGCGTAACCGGCATCGCGGTAACCATAGGTGATGATATTGGTGGCGTATTCGTCCACCGCCAGCCGCAAGCCTTCAACCCTCGCTTTGGGCAACTCGGCTTGCTGCGCCGCCTCGACGGCGTAATCGCGCAGCGCCTTCAGGGATTCACCCATGTGGTCAAAATTGCCAGAAACAGTAATGGGGGGCAGATTAGCTTGTACCATAAGTGACCTGTTTAAGCCGCGCAGCAATACGTGAGAATCGAGACAGAGCGCCAGCAGCGCCCGACAGAAAATGACGGGCGTCCGGTGCTGCACGACGCCCTCTCTACTCGCCTGTGGAGCCGAAACGCATTATGCTTCGATCACCGACGCATCATAGCTGTCCATCATCGTCACGCTGTGATGGAAACCCGTCTGCCGGATCGGTTCGACCACCTGCGGCTGAGCGCCGACGACGTAAATCGTCACCTTCTGCCCCATCTTCTGCTTGGCGAACACCAGCGTGCGCAGCCCCGCGCTGCTCATGTATTCCAGCGCATCCAGTTTCAGCACCAGCTTGCGGGCGCTATTCGCCGCAGCTTCTTCAATGCGATCCCGGAAGGTCTGTGCGACGCTCGCGTCAAGCTCGCCGATCAGCGTGATCAGAGCGACATCGTTCTTCATTTCGAGGGTCGATTCAAAAGCCATCCTAAGTTGCTCCTCTTGATTCAGCGTCCGACAAGAATGATGATTGAGCGATTTCCGACCAGAATGCTCGACTGATCACTCAGGGGCGGCTCGCCACCCGGTTCCCAGCTATCCTCTGGCGATGCCACGCCCGTGTTGGCAGCGACATACCACTGCTTGCCGTCGGGAAGCTGCGGCAGCGAAAACCAGACGGAATCCCAGAACATATTCAGCGCCACGTAGATATGGTCGTCATGCCCGTCCTTAGCATAGTCGCCGTTGAGCATAAACGCCAGCGTGTGATTGTTGCTGCTCGACCAGTCCGGCTGCCAGGGCTGCGTCCCGTGAAAGCTCATGTCGGGCAGCCCTTTGCCCAGGTAATCCGTGTGCCGGAAGAACTCCCGGTTGCGCAGGATCGAATGCGCGTGCCGGAAGGCGATCACGTTCTGCGAAAAGCGCAGCAGGTCGGCGTTCGTCTCCAGAAGGCTCCAGTCGAGCCAGTTCAGCTCATTGTCGTGGCAGTAGGTGTTGTTGTTGCCGTTCTGCGTCCGCCCGACTTCATCGCCGATCAGGATCATCGGCACGCCCTGGCTGACCATCATGATCGCCAGGAAATTCTTGATCTGGCGGTGGCGCAGCGCGTTGATTCCCGGATCGTTGCTGGGACCTTCCCAGCCACAGTTCCAGCTATTGTTGTCGTTTGCGCCATCGTTGTTGTTCTCGCCGTTGTCCCAGTTGTGCTTCTCGTTATACGAGACCAGGTCCATCAGCGTGAAGCCATCGTGCGCCGTGATAAAGTTGATCGACGCCGTCGGACCTCGCAAGGCATACAAATCAGGCGATCCCTGCACACGCTGGGCAATTTCGCCGATCAACCCGTCGTCGCCTTTGACGAAGCGGCGCACGGCATCGCGGTACTTGCCGTTCCACTCCGCCCAGCGCCCGTACGCGGGAAACGAGCCAACCTGATACAGCCCGCCCGCATCCCACGCCTCGGCGATCAGCTTGCACTTGGCGAGGATCGGGTCATACGCCAACCCTTCGAGCAGCGGCGGGTTCGCCAGCGGCGCGCCGTTGGGCGCACGCCCCAGAATCGCCGCAAGGTCGAAGCGGAAGCCGTCGATATGGTATTCGGCAGCCCAGTAGCGCAGGCAGTCGAGCACCATGTTGCGCACGACCGGGTTGTTGCAGTTGAGCGTATTGCCCGTGCCGCTGAAGTTGAAATAGTAGCCTTCCGGCGTCAGCATGTAGTAGGTCTGGTTGTCGATGCCCTTGAACGAGATGTAAGGACCCATCTCGTTGCCTTCGGCGGTGTGGTTGAACACCACGTCGAGCATGATCTCGATGCCGTTGCTGTGAAGCTGATGCACGAGATTCTTGAACTCGTCCACCTGCATCCCGTACTTGCCGGTCGCGGCGTAGCCCGCCTTCGGCGCGAAGAAGCCGACGGTGCTGTAGCCCCAGTAGTTGTAAAGCATCTCGCCCGTTTCCGGGTGGATGCGCCCGTTCTCGAATTCATCGAACTCGTACACCGGCAGCAGCTCAAGGCAGTTGACGCCAAGCGCCTTCAGGTGTGGAATCTTGTCAATGATCCCGGCGAACGTCCCCGCCGCCTTGACGCCGGACGACGGATGCCGCGTGAAGCTGCGCACGTGCGCCTCGTAGATCACGAGGTCTTCAATCGGAGTCTCCAACGGCGTATCATCTTCCCAGTCGAAGTCGTCGAGTACCGGGCGGGCGCGGTGCTGGTAGATGTCGTTCCAGTTCGGCTGCACGCCCCAAACGTCGCGCCCGCCAATCACCTTGGCATACGGGTCCATCAGAATCTTGGACTTGTCGTACCGATGCCCGGCGGTCGGGTTCCAGGGACCGTCGATGCGAAAGCCGTATTCGATGTTCTCGTAGTCGAGATCGAAGACGATCATCGCATACACGTCGCCGATGCGGAACTCCCGCAGAAACGGGATTTCCACCATCGGCTCCGGGTCATGCTTCCTGAACAGCACCAGCCAGCAGTCGGTTCCGTGTGTCGAATAGATCGAAAAGTTGACGCCGCCGGGAACGAGCGTCGCCCCGAACGGCAGCGTGTGCCCGGCGCGCAGGCGATAGCCTTCGTACTCGTGAGTTGCGTAGGTGTCGATGCGATCCATCAGGCTTAACCTAACGCAGCCTTACCTTCGTCGAGCGTCTCGGCGGTTGTGAAGAATTTCAGGAAGCCGGTTGCCGCCATCGTGCTTTTGATCTCGTCATTCAGCCCAACGATGACAACCTTCCCCTTGCCGGAGATCTGGCGATGCAGCAGCAGCATGACGCGCAGTCCCGCGCTCGACATATAGCTCACCTGCGTCATGTCGAGCAGGAGGCGGCAGCCCGGTTGGGCTACCGCCAGCACTTGTTCCTGAAGCACCGGTGCCGTGCTGCCGTCGACATCGCCACTCGCTTCGACGACCGTCGCATCACCGTAAGGCTTAACTTGTACATCCATAGAACTCAGGCTCCAGTCGGTACGATGCGCACCTTGACCTTCACACGCTTGTTGGTCTGCGGCAGTGTGACCGTCAGCCCGGCGGCATCGAAATTCGTATACGGCTCACCGTCGATCTCGACCGAGTCAATCTTGATCGAGCCAGCCGGCAGCAAATCGGGCGCGACGCGCAGAATGTTGTCCTTGAACCCACCCGGAATCGGCTTGAAGTAGAAATCCATCGGATTCATGAAGATCAGCAGGTTCTGGTAGGTCGCAGCCAGGTAGCACAGCTCCATCGAGTGATAACCGCTCATCGAGTGGCTGCCCTTCAAACGCTCGTTGCCGAGCAGGTACGGCAGACCGTTCGCCAGCGTATTGAAGTAGATCGCGCCGTCGCCGTGGTCGAGGAAGAAGGCGTTGTAGTACGACGACGACTCCTGCGCCAGCCGCTTGTATTCTTCGTCGCCATAGAAACCGTGCATGATCAGGTAGGCGAGAATACCCTGTTCCATCTGCCACCACGCCTTGCGGTCGTGCCACACGACGCGGTGATAGTTCTCACCCGGCTGACGCTCGCGCTCGACCATGTCGTACCAGCCGCCGCGCTGCTTGTCCATGCCGACATCCGGCATCAGTTCGGCAATTTTCTTGGAGAACTGCTCGTAGCTGTCCTTGCGCTTCAGCGACTGCATACGGGTCAGATTCCAGGCGATCTTCAGGTTGTGCCCGACGACCGCGCGGTTCTGCTGCCAGCCCCACGACTGGTCTTTGCTCCAGTCCTCGAAGAACTTCTCCTGCACAAACGGGCTGTTCTCGTAGTCCTGGAAACGCTCGGTGATGGTGTCGAAGGTGTATTCCAGGAAGTCGGCATATTTCTGCTCGCCGGTCGCCAGATACAGGTTGATCAGATAAGCGGGCGCATGGTCACCGACCGAGTTCCAGTTTTTCTTGGCGCGGTTCTGTCCCAGGCTGTCGGCGCGCGCATCGAGCGTGATCGGGTCGAGGTGCGAGAAGTAACCGCCCTTCTCACGGTCGAGATAGTACTTGTCGAACAGATCGATGGTCTTCTCGGCATCGTAGAGGATGCGCGGATCGCCGCAGGCGCGGTAGCACTGGATCGGACCCGCCAGCGCGTAAATCTGCTCGTACGCCGGGATCGAGTCATAGTCGTCGCTGAATTCCGACGTAAGCAGCTTTTGCTCCTGGTCGCCGTTGACCTGGATACCGTGATACCAGTAGATCAGGTCTTCGTCGGCGTCATAGAAGCGCATGTGCTCGCGCAGATATTCCGTGCCCAGCTCGGCGGCTTCGAGGAAGCTGTCCTCACCGGTCAGCATGAACGCCGACGAGAAGCCGTAAATCAGGCGCGAGATGGTATCGGTTTCCTGAAGGAAGTCGCCGCGCTTTTCACCGCCCAACTGCAGGAAGGTGCGGTAATTGCGCCAATTGATCGGCTGGTTCGGGTGGTTGAACTGCCACTTCATGTACGACGTGGCAATCGACTTGATCTGCTTGATCCACCAGTCCTGCTCGTGCTGGCGGTAGATGTTGGGACCGTTGCCGGGGAATACCAGCCACTTGATTTCGAACTTGGTCTCCTGTTCGCCGGGATAGAACATGCCGTGCGCATACACCAGTTGACCGGGCGTCAGCATCTCGCCCAGGCGGTTGGTCGCGTCCTGGTACGGCTCTTCAAGATTCTCGGCGATGCGCGCATATGCGTTCGGCGCGAGCAACCCCTTGTATTGCCGCCCATCGCTCGTCGTCAACTGCACCGCCCGTTCGCGACGGTCGAAGTACGAGACGTATCCCTGAATGGTATCGGAAAAGGAAAAGTCGAAGTTATTCA
>JADLHH010000638.1 GCA_020848855.1 Anaerolineae bacterium
CTGCGCGAACCTCGCCAGGCGTCTGCACACCAGCCTCGGCGAGGGCTGGCGCGGCTGCTGCCCGCTCTGCTTCTTCGCGAGCGCGTTCGGCTGCCGCACGCATCGCCGCCTCGCTCTTGATGTCGATGCGCCAACCGGTCAGCTTGGCGGCGAGGCGGGCGTTCTGCCCTTCGCGTCCAATCGCCAACGAAAGCTGGTCGTCCGGCACGATCACAACCGCCGTCCGTCCTGCGTCCGGGTCGTCTTCGAGATAAACGCCGCTCACCCGCGCCGGGCTGAGCGCTTTGGCGATGAAGATTTCCTGGTTCGGGTTCCACTCGATGACGTCGATTTTTTCTTCGTGGAGTTCCTTGACGATGTTCTGAATGCGAATACCACGCATCCCGACGCATGCGCCAACCGGGTCAATCCCCTCCTGCAGCGCAGCAACCGCGACTTTCGAGCGGTAACCGGCTTCGCGGGCAATGTTCTTGATTTCGACCTGCCCGTTGTAGATTTCCGGGACTTCGTATTCGAGCAGGCGGCGCAGCATACTGCGGTGGCTGCGGCTGACGACGATCTGCGGACCGCGGTTCGTCTTCTTGACTTCCAGCACGTAAGCGCGCACCTTCTCGTGCGGCTTGTATTTCTCGCCGGGACTCTGCTGCGCGCGCGGCAAAATCGCTTCCGCCCGCCCCAATCCAATCGTCACCATGCTGGCATTCACGCTTTGAACCGTGCCATGCACCAGATCGCCTTCACGCTCGATGACTTCGTCGTAGAGCGTGTTGCGCTCGGCTTCCCGGAGTTTCTGCAGGATGACCTGCTTGGCGGTCTGCGCGGCGATACGCCCGAATTTCTTGGTCGTCCCTTCCGTCAGCACCATCACCATGTCGCCGTAGTTGGCTTCGGGGTCGAAGTAGCGCGCCTTTTCCAGCTCTACTTCGGTGCGGGTGTCCTGAACTTCGTCGACGACTTCCTTTTCGACCATGATTTGAGTGCGCCCCGACGTGGGATCGATGGATGCTTCCACGCGCTGGGACGAACCTATGCCGGCATCGCGGCGATATGCCGAGACGAGCGCCGTGCTCAACGCTTCCAGCACGGTTTCCTGCGGCAATGCGCGCGATTCCATAATCTCGTTGAAGGCTATTTCAATCTCACTTTTCATGCGACCTGGTCTTAACTCCCGTGCCGACTTTGGGGAATGACGTTGGCGGATTTCACAACAACGACCGGCTTCTCATACTGATCAGACGGTCGCGGACATCACGTAGACAAAAAAGTGGGTCAAACCCACTTTTCCAATGCTGTGATTTTACCATAAATTATGACGGCTGACAAGCCACCGCTGTGCAGCCTGCACGACCGTCCGACGCGGCTACTTCAGCGTATCCCGGTACACGGCAATCTGCGCGCAGTGTTCCCGCTTGTGACCGTAATTCGAGTATGCGAACAGGTCTTCAAGGTCATACTCGCTGCCATACCAGGGAATCGTCCCTGCCTGCCGCCGCTGCACGACCGGAATTCTCGCGGTCAGTTCGCTGGTGACGGCGGCGGCGTTCGTGTATTCTGCCACCACGTCCGCGAAGCTCGCCGCCCTACGCTTCTCGACCTCGATGTCGTTGAACGCCAGCGGGTCCTGGATGAAACTCTCGAACAAAGCGGTGTCCTGCGGCTCGCCCAGGAACTGGCGCAGCAGCTCATTCATGACAAGCTCGTGCGAAGCGAGATGCGCGACGATATGCCGCACCGACCACCAGCCGCACACCCCTTCGACCAGACACTGGGCTTCGGTCAGCCCGTCAATCGAATGCAGGACTGTCTGATGCCCGTACTTGAGCACATCTTCGGCGTTCATGGTGGATTCCGTTTCACTTGTAGTCGCGGACTACATGAGTGTAGCACTGAACCGAACACGCCGCACGAGCCATCCCAATGGGCTGCGCAAATCAAACAGGGCGTTCGCCTGAACGCCCTGTTGTTCAACGGATGATACGGATAGTGGCTATCCGGCTGCCGCGTCCGACGTTGCTTCCTCGGTGGCTTCTTCCGGCAGCAGCGGTATGCCGCAACCACCTGACTGATTCGATTGATCGTTTTGCGGCATTGTCACGACGGTATCGACGAACGGCGCGAACTTCAGCAAGCGTCCGGCAGCCGAATCCGCTACGTAGACGTAGCCGTCGGCGTCAACAGCGATACCGCCGATCGTGTCGAACTGCGTGCTGTCGACCGGCGTGTCGCTCGGCTGACCGAACGAGCCAACACAGTTGCCAAGCAGGTCGTAGACCAGCACGCGCCCGGCGTCCGGGTCAGTCACGTAGACCAGATTACGCGCCGTGTCGAGGGCAACATAGGGTCGGTTGCCGAGGTCTTCGTACCAACCGCGAACCGGGAATGTAAACTGCGGCGCTCCGTCGAGGCTGAACACTGAAACGCGCTGGTTCCAGGTGTCGGCGACGTACAGGCGGCGCGCCGCCGTATCAATCGCCAAGCCGCTCGGCTCGTCCAACTGCCCCAGCCCGCTGCCCGCCGAACCAATATCGCGCAGGAAATTGCCGTTGGCGTCGTACACGCGGACGCGCTTGTTGCCTGTGTCGGCGACATAGACGTTGCCGTCGGCATCCAGCGCCACGTCGCGCGGACCCCAGAAGCCATCGACGGGATTGGTCTGCGCCGCCGCGCCGTCCTGAGCCGCCTGCCCCCACGAAAGGACGAGGCTGCCGTTCGGCGTGAACTCGCGGATCAGGTAATTCCAGGTGTCGGCGATGTACAGGTTGCCGTTCGCAGCGACCGCCACACCGTTCGGGCGCGTCAGCGTCTCGATGAAATCGCCCTGCCCGCCCTGAACACTGGTCAGGTAATTCCCGGCTTTGTCAAAGACCGAGACGCGGTTGTTGAACTCCTCGGCGACGTACACACGGTCGTTGGCGTCATCGACGGCGATATCCAGCGGGTGATTCATCGCCGTGCCGTCCGGCAGCCGGAAGACAACTTCGGCGGGTTTGGGCTGCCAGTTGTTGGTGCAGACGTTGACGGTCTGGTTCTCAAGCGGGTTCAGCACCGTGCCTTCGCCCGTGCCCAGGCTCCACACCTGCGCCGCCACATCCTTGCGCACGTATAATGAGAAGGTTTCCGAAACGGGCCAGTTTTCGAGGCTGTAGTCCTTGCCAATCGCCTGACCATAAGTGGTGTAGTCGCGATCCCACCAGATATCGAACATCCCCCGGCGAATCTGCGCCGCCTGAGTATTCTCCGGCGAGAAGTCGAGCGCGTTCAACACGCGCTGTCCGGTCAGGTAGAAGTAATCCTGATCGGGCCACCACATACGAATCCACTCGAATTTGTAGTAGCGGTCTTCGAGCAGCGGCTCGACCCGCGCCTTGATGTCATTGCTGGCGTAGACGATCACCGCGTCGCTGAGCGTCTGCGGCGTCGGGTTGCCGGCGAAGAAGGTCGCGTTGGTCAGATGCCGGAAGTACCAGGTCACGGGCCAGGCGTTGCCGCCCCACGCGAACCTGACGTTCATGCCGTCGGTCGTGCGCAGGCTGACGTCTTCGATTTCCTGCATCATGCGCTTGATACCCGGCGCGCCGTGCGCATAAACCAGATACTCGTTGGCGTAGTCGTAGTTGATGAACGACGCCATCAGCGCCGTGCGGAACGTCAGCAGCGACAGCGCGAAGAACACCGCCACGCCGATCATGCGCCGGAAATGCGCCATGCCGGTGCGGATGATCACCTGCACGATCAGGTAGATAACCAGCAGCGCGACGCCGACGACCGCCAGCCATTGATAGAACTCGGCAAGCTGCTGGCGCTGCAGCCCGGCGAATGGTGACGCGCCGAGCAGGAACGGCGACGCCGCCTGAAACAGCGCCACGCCGAGCAGCGGCAGCAGGATCAGATAGAGCCAGCCGCGCCGCCGGAAGATCGCCCAGTCGGTGTTTTCGAACACGCGCCCGAAATACCACGCCGTCAGCAGGATGAGCGGCAGCGTGAGGTGTGTGCCGAGCCAGGGCATTTTCTCGCCCGCCAGCGTGTAGCCGATGAAATTGAAAATGCCCCACCACGAGACGAACAGCGGGAATGACAGCCGTCGCAGCACCCCCGGCTGAAGCATCAGCGGCACATTCGGGCGCGATGCCTCCGGTTCAACCGCCGCCTCTGCCGCGACGCCCGCTTCCTCGATGATCTCGACTGATTCGCCTTCGTTCAGCACGAGGCGCTTGCGTTTGCGGTCGTCCACGCGCCAGAAAGTCGCCAGCCCTGCCAGCATCGCCAGGAACGAACCGATCAGCGGTAAGTATTCGTAAACCGGCATCACGACCAGAGCGTAGTAATAACGCGGCTGGCTGCCGCGCTGCACGCCCTGCTGGTTGAGCCAGTAACCGAGGCTGCCGATCATGCCGGTCGCCAAGCCCTGCGGGTTGGTGAACATAGTCGTGAAGAAGAAAGCGAACGGCACGTAGAAGACCAGCACACACACCAGCCAGCGCTTCCAGTTCCAGACCAGCCCGGTGACAATCGAGATGGCGAGGAACGGGATCAACGCGGCGAGCGTTCGCTGGATGCCGAGCGGGCTGTAATCGGTCGGGTCTGCGCCGGTGGCTTTGAGGATGAAGGCAGTCAGCCAGGGCAGCACCAGCGTGCCCATGACGAGCAGCACGTCAAGTTCGGCGAAGCGGTACAGCCGCCGCCACCAGCCCGCCGCGCGCGAAAACAACAACCCGACGACGACCACCAGCCCCAGCACCCACGAAGCGTAGATCGGCAGGTTGTTGATGTCGGTCACTACGACCGTTTCGGCTTCCTCGGCGGTGATCTTGGGTGTAAAGGTCAGTTCCTCGAATACGATCAGCGCCAGACAGACCGCCAGCGCCAGCAGCAGGAACAGGACAATATCGAACACGCGAAGCCGACCGCCGCGCCGGGTTGCCCACAGCGCCGAGCTAACGACAATCGCCACGACCACGCCGACCACCAGCAGCGTCCAGGTGAC
>JADLHH010000639.1 GCA_020848855.1 Anaerolineae bacterium
AACGCCGAATAAGTTCGATCATACAAAAAAGGGCGACCCACTGTTCAGTGGGTCGCCCTTTTTTGTCCTTCGAAGTGGTTGGATTTAGCTTTTCGGCTTGGTGGTGCGCCGGGCGCGTGGCTTTTTCGCCGGGGCTGATCCTTCGCCGGGCGCATCGGTGGCTTTGGGAGTGGATTTGGTGGTGCGCCGGTGATACGGGCGTCCGGCTAGGATTGCCGCGAGGTCGGCGTCGGCTTGGGCGTCGCTGGCAGCGACTTTGCGAGCAATTTCGGCAAGAAAATCACTACCTGTGTCAGACATGGTGTACCTCATACCAGGAACAGATGCTCCCTTTTCAACCTCTATTATACCGCATCGCCGACCGTTTAACCTGATGACGGTGGCAGATCGGTGGGATAATGCAGGGTGAGTGAGTGAAATATCCCTGTGCATTTTTCGGTGGAACTCCGCGACTGGCTCCCGTACAATGAGAGAGTCTGAACGGGATAGAACGAACGGGTGCTGCCATGAACCGACTGCCGCCAGTTGACGAAATGATCCGCGCGTACCAGGCTAGCGATGTGTCTTATGACGGCGTGTTCTTTCTGGGCGTGCGCACGACCGGCATTTTCTGCCGTCCGTCGTGCCCGGCGCGCAAGCCGTACCCGAAAAACGTCGAATTCTTCGCTACGGCACAGGAAGCGCTGTTCGCCGGATACCGCCCATGCAAGCGCTGCCGCCCCACCGAGACTGTTGGGGCAGCGCCTGAATGGGTGGGCGACCTGCTCGCCGATGTCGAGCGCGACCCGTCGCTGCGGCTGAAGGACGAGGATTTGCGGGCGCGCGGGCTGGACCCGGCAAGCGTCCGGCGCTTTTTCCTCAAGCGCTACGGGCAAACGTTCCACGCCTATGCGCGGGCGCAGCGGCTTGGCAAAGCGTTCGAGGCGCTTCAGAACTGCGCGAAGCTCGACGACGTGGCACTCGGCTATGGCTACGATTCGCACAGCGGCTTTCGCGAGGCGTTCGGGCGGCTGTTCGGGCAGGCGCCGGGGCAAAGCCGGAACGGGGCGTGCATCCTCGTGTCGTGGATCGAGACGCCGCTCGGCGTTATGGTCGCCGGGGCGACGGACGAGGGAGTCTGCCTGCTGGAATTCGCCGACCGCCAGATTCTCGATGAACAGTTCGTGACGCTGCAAAAGTGGTTCGCCCGCCCGATTCTCCCCGGTCAGAACGAGCATCTGATCCGGCTGCAGGCGGAACTGGCGGAATACTTCGCCGGGACGCGCCGCCAGTTCGACGTGCCGCTGGTGTATCCCGGCACGCCGTTCCAAAGCCGGGTGTGGGACGCGCTGCTGAATATCCCGTATGGCGACACGCGCTCGTATCAACAGGTGGCGGCGCTGCTCGACGCGCCGAACGCGCCGCGCGCCGTCGGGCACGCCAACAGCCTGAACCGTATCGCCATCGTCATCCCGTGCCACCGGGTCGTCAACAAGGACGGCGAACTGGGCGGATACGGCGGCGGCTTGTGGCGCAAGCAGCTTCTGCTCGATCTCGAACGCGGCGAGCGCGCCTTCGAGCAGCCGCCTGCCGATATGGTGGTCGCCACGTAAGTCCGCCGCGATTCGGCGTTCGCCGGGGTTCCGGGCATAATCAGGCGCACACCATTCGTGTGCGTCTGATTTTTTGTGGAGACCCCAATGACCGTACCCGTCGATCCCGAATACCGCGCCGCGTCACACCGCTATGATGGCAGGATGCCCTACATCCGCTCCGGGCGCAGCGGCTTGAAGCTCCCGGCGATCTCGCTGGGGCTGTGGCACAACTTCAGCGGCGTCGACCCGCTCGAACATTCGCGTGCCATGCTGCGCCGCGCCTTCGACCTCGGCATCACCCATTTCGACCTCGCCAACAATTACGGTCCGCCGCCCGGCTCGGCAGAGGAAACCTTCGGGCAAATCCTTCGCAAGGATTTTCTGCCGTACCGCGACGAATTGATCATCTCGACCAAAGCCGGGTACTACATGTGGGATGGTCCATACGGCGAATGGGGGTCGCGCAAGTATCTGCTGTCCAGCCTCGACCAGAGCCTTAAGCGCATGGGGCTGGAATACGTCGATATCTTCTACAGCCATCGTTACGACCCGGAGACGCCGCTCGAAGAGACCATGAGCGCGCTCGACGCGGCGGTGCGGCAGGGCAAGGCGCTGTACGTCGGCATTTCCAATTACCGGGCGGAGCAGACCCGGCAGGCAGCCCGAATCCTGCGCGAGCTGGGGACGCCGTGCCTGATCAATCAGGTGAGCTACAGCATCCTGAACCGCTGGGTGGAAGCCGACGGGTTGCTCGACGCCGCGCACGAACAGGGCGTCGGGCTGATCTTCTTTTCGCCGCTGGCGCAGGGGCGGCTGTCGGATCGCTACCTGAACGGCATCCCGGATGATTCGCGGGCGGGCAGGGACAAACGCTTTTTGAAGCCGGAGCAGATCACGTCCGAGTATCTGGCGCAGGCGCGGCGGCTGAACGAGATCGCGCAGGAGCGCGGGCAAACGCTGGCGGAGATGGCGCTGGCGTGGGTGCTGCGTCACCCGGCGGCGACTTCGGCGCTGATCGGTGCAAGCTCGGTTGAACAGATCGAGGATGACGCGGCGGCGGTCAGGAAGCGGACGTTCACCGACGCCGAACTCCAGGCGATTGACGCGGCAGTGGCGTGACAAACAGCTTGGGCGCGGGATTAGAACGCCGAGTCGCGCTCGTCCCGCGCTTCGACATCGCTAGCCAGCGCCGTCTGCAGCAGGCTCATCGCCCGGCGGATGACGGCTTTATCATCTTCGGTTAGCCGCTCCAGAAGCTCGGAAATGCGGTCGAGCATATGATTCTGCGCGCGGTCGTACTCCTGCTGCCCGGCGTCAGTCAGGCGCAGGAGCGACTGCCGGCGGTCTTTCGGGTCGGCGGTGCGCGAAACCCACCCACGCTCGACCAGCGTCTGCACCAGTTCGCCCGCCGACTGGAAGCTGACTCGCCGCTTGCGGGCGATGTCGCTGACCGTCAGCGGCGACTGATTCAGATAGGACAAAACTCGAAACTGGGGCATGGTGGTATCTTCGCCTGCTTCCCGGCGCAGCTCGACGATCATCACCCGATTCAGCATCGGCAGGATTGAGAGCAGGTCATGGGCAGTTTCATGCGACGTTGACGACATCGTGTCAGCCCTTTCAACAGGCTACCTGATATTCAGGATACCTGTTTTTTCTCCAATGAGATGAGAAGAAAATGAGAAGATCCCATATTGCCATCACCGACTAGATAGGGTATAGGTTGTCCCGGTATCGGAGCAACTCAACAGGACGAAATTATGTTTGATGGACTGCATCTTCATCTGGGCAATCTGTCGCGGCTTTCCAACGCCGTGACGCGCTCGATCAGCGCCGAAAATTATCAGGGCGAAAAGGGCAAAGGCGGCATGGCGGTCGAGGGCAACGCCTCCGAAGCTGCTCGCTATCTGGGGCAGGGATGGAAAGTCAATCCCTACATCAATATCGCCCCGCACGAAACCGCGACCCTGGCTGATATTGACGGGTCTGGCGCTATTCAGCAAATCTGGCTGACAGTTCACCCGCAGTGGTGGCGCAAGCTGATCTTCCGTTTCTACTGGGACGGCGAAGAAACGCCCTCGGTCGAAGTGCCGCTCGGCGACTTTTTCTGCAATGGCTGGGGCGTGCGCTGCAACGTCAGTTCGCTGCCGGTCGCGGTCAACCCGGCGGGCGGCTTCAACTCGTACTGGGAGATGCCATTCCGCAAGCACGCGCGCATCACGGTAGAAAACATGACCGACGAAGCCATTCACGGCTTGTACTACCAGATCAACTACACGCTCACCGACGTGCCGGACGATGTCGCCTACTTCCACGCCCAGTGGCGGCGCAGCAACCCGCTGCCGTACAAGACGGTGCATACGCTGGTCGACGGCATCAAGGGGCAGGGGCACTACGTCGGCACGTATATCGCCTGGGGCGTCAACAACAACGGCTGGTGGGGCGAAGGCGAAATCAAATTCTACATGGACGGCGACGGCGAGTTCCCGACGATTTGCGGCACGGGGACGGAAGACTACTTCGGCGGCGCGTGGAACTTCGAGCAGCCGCAGGGGGAATACTGCGTGTTCTCGTCGCCGTTTTCGGGAATGCCGCAGGTGATCAAGCCGGACGGCTTGTATCAGAGCCAGCAGCGCTTCGGCTTGTACCGCTGGCACGTCATGGACCCCGTCCGCTTTCAGCAGGATTTGCGAGTGACGATTCAGGCGCTCGGCTGGCGTAAATTCCAGGGCTACCTGCCGCTGCAGGACGACATCGCTTCGACCGTCTTCTGGTATCAGTCCGAGCCGCACGCGCCGTTCCCGGCGCTGCCGGAATTCTACAAGATCGACGTGACGTAGGGGCGGGCGGTGGACTGGCTCGGCGAACCGGCGGCGGCGGAACGTTTGCGTGACGCTCGGCTGGTCAGCGCGGAGTTCATGTACAAGCCGCGCCCCGCCGAGCCGCGCGCGCGCCGCGTGTTCGATTACGCGCTGGTGTCGCGCCTGAACGAATTGAGCCAGCACCAACCGGCGGCGGTCGTCCTGATCTGCGACAGCGAAGCGACCGCCGCTTCGTTTGCCGACCTGCCGGCGGCGTATCCCCACCTGCGTTTTGCGGCGGTGGCGGCGAACCCGGAGCTGGTGGCGGATACCCGGTCAGACACGCCCGCCCGCTGCGGCTGGGACGACCCCGACGGCTGGCATCGCTATAACCTGACCGACCGCTGGGCGCGCATCCTCTGCGCACTGGAGATCGCCCGGCAAATCCCTGCGCCCGGCTGGCTGATCATGCCCGCGCACGATGCGGTGTGGGGGCGAGGGCTGCTCCGGCTGCTGATGGGCATCAGCGAGGGCGGCGCGCAGAACGGGCTGCCCGCCGCCGTCAGCCCGTACACGCCGTACCAGCACTCGGCAGTTCCCGGCGCGGACATCCCGCACGAGATCATCGCCGCGCTCAACGCCGCTTTCGGGCGCGATTCAGGGCTGCGCTGGCGGCTGCGCTCCGGGAATTATCAGGCGTTCTGGGGCAAAACCGGGCTGCTGCCGTTCGGCATGAGCGACACGGTGCTGCGCAGCGCCGACAAGGCGAGCTGGGAAGACGATCTCGAAATCGACCGAGTGCTGCATGACGCGGGCTTTGGCGCGCGCTGCCGCTGGGTCGGCAATCCGTCACTCTATCGTCAGGCGCTGCCGGTGTTCGACCGCGCCGGGCTGCGCGCCGTGATCGACCGGACGCTGCACTATTCGCTGCCGATCCCCGGCGACACCAGCCTGCTGACCCGCCCGCTGGACGCGCTCGGCAAGCTGCGGCGGCTGCTCGACCCCGGCTTTGCGCGGGCGCTGGCGCTGTCCGAAGCGATCACCGCCGAATGTCAGGCAGAAATCGCCGGGCGGCTGGCACGGTACGGGATGTCGTGGGTGGACTGGGGCGCGTACCGCTACGTGGCGCAGGTGGGCGACCCGCACGTCCAGGTGTGGAGATATCAGCCGGAAACACCAGTCTGGAAGTCTGCGTCTGTCGTGTGATACAATTATGATCAACAAGAATAAGTGATATGAAAAGCGAGTAGTATGATTCCGGCAAGCGACATTCGCAAAGGCACAGTTCTCGAAATGGACGGGAACATGTACCGTGTGATGAACACACAGTACAACAACCCCGGGCGCGGCGCAGCCTCCATGCGCGCTCAGTTACTGGACATTGGCACCGGGTCGACCCAGTACCGCGTCTTCTCGGCTGAAGAAAGCCTCAACAACATCTTCGTCGAAACCGAACCGGTCACCTATCTGTACGGCGACAGCGACCTGCTGCACTTCATGAACAGCGAGACCTTCGAGCAGTACGAGGTCAACCGCTCGCTGTTCGGCGATGACGCGCTGTATCTGAAGGAAGACATGGAACTGCAGTTGATGACGATGGAAGGCGGGCGTGTGCTCGACTACCAGCTTCCGACGACGATGACCTACACCATCGCCGAAGCGGAAATCGCGGTCGTGGGCAATACGTCGGGCGCGGTCACCAAGAAGGTCAGGACCGATACGGGCTTGAGCGTGACGGTTCCGAACTTCGTCAACGAAGGCGACCAGATCAAGGTCGATACGCGCGACGGCTCCTACGTCGGTCGCGGGTAGACCCCATTCGATAAAATCAATTCATCACAGAGACCGCAAAGGACACAGAGGGTTTTTCTTCGTGTTCTCTGCGGTCTTTATGGTTTAGTTTCGCTTTTCCGGGTACAGCGCCAGAACGCTCTGTTCGTTGGCGGAGCAGATGCCACGCTCGGTGATCAACCCGCTCACCAGCCGGGCGGGCGTCACGTCGAAGCCGTAATTGCCGACCCGGCTCTCGGTCGGCGTGATTTGCACATCCAGTACGTTGTCGCCGTGCAGCCCAGACATGATCTTCACCTCGTCGGCGTTGCGCTCCTCAATCGGGATGTCGCGCACGCCGTCGCGCATCGTCCAGTCGAACGTCGATGACGGCAGCGCCACGTAAAACGGGATGTCGTTG
>JADLHH010000640.1 GCA_020848855.1 Anaerolineae bacterium
CGCAGCGCCGCCAGCAGGATGATCACCGTGCTGCCCAGGCTCCAGAGGCTCATCAGAACGATCCCCGGCTTGATCCAGTTCGGGTCAGTCGTCCAGCCCGGACCCGCAATGCCGAGCACTTCCAGCCCCCGGTTGACCAGCCCGACGCGCGGGTTGAGCAGCCACAGAAACAGCGTGCCGACGGCGACCGAAGGCGTGATCGAAGGCAGGTAGAAGGCGGTGCGGAAGAAACCCGCCGCTCTGCCCACCCGCAGGAGCAGCATCGCTAACGCAAGCGCCGTGATGATGGTGAGCGGGACGTGCAGCAGCGCGTAAAAGAAGGAATTTCCCAGGCTCAAGCCGAGCCGAGGGTCTACCAGCATTTCCTGGTAGTTCGCCAGCCCGACAAACCTGGGCGGGCTGATGATGTTGTACTCGGTCAGCGACAATGCGAGGCTCACGACCATCGGTCCCGCGGTGAAGATCAGGAAGCCGATGAACCAGGGCGAGATAAACGCCAGCCCCGCCAGCGTTTCGCCTCGTTGGAGAACGGCTCGCCCCTTTGAGGGGCGAGCCAGTGTCGTCGCGGCAGCCATTGGCTACGACTGTCCACTCCAGGCGGCATCGAGCGCTGCCTGTGCTTCGGTCTGCGCTTGGTCAAGCGCTTCCTGAGCGGACTGTTCACCGTTCAGCACGCGGTTGACCGCGTCCTGCCACGCCTGCTGGAACTGCGCGCCAGCCGGGTTCGCTGGCATAGCGAAGGCGTTTTCCTGAAGCGAAAGGATCACGTCCACGCCGTTCTGGAAGGCTTCGTTCTCAATCGGTCCAACAATCCCACCGTCGAAGATCGCTTCGTCGGCAAGGCGGTTGGCGGTGTACACGCCGGTGTTGATCGCGCCGCTTTCGGCACGCATTTCGGCGCGGGTGGTGGCAGCGCGTGTCCACGCGCCAACCGAGGTTACTTCCTTAGCGAAGGCGCAGGCGGCTTCCGGGTTGCCGGAGCCAACCGGGATCGCCCACGCGCTGCCCGTCGAATAGCTCAGCGGGTTGCCTTCTGCGTCGGTAAAAGCCTTGAAGGCAACCGGCGCATCCGGCGAGCCACCCGCCAGCACGTTCATGTACCACTGCTCCATCGGCCAGAAGCCGATCTGGTCAGCCACGACCTGGTTGTTGGCACCGAAGAAGTCCCACGTATCGCGGAACGCCTTCATCGCAGCGAAACCACCCTGCGCGTCGTAGATACTGACGGCAAATTCGAGCGCTTCGACGACTTCGGGGCTGTTGAGCATCGCGGTGCGTCCATCTTCAGAGAGCATCGCGCCGCCATTGGCAGCCACCCACAGCGGCAGGAATTCCGGCAGCTTGGAGTCGAAACCCATCCGGGTCAGGTCATTGCCGTTGCCGACGGTCATCGCCGTGTTCAGTTCGGCAAGCGCCGCCCAGTCGCTGGTATCCACGTCGTCCAGCGTCAGGCCCGCGTCTTCGAGCGCTTTGGTGTTAATGATCAGCATCAGGTTGTTGAAGAACTCCGGAATGCCGTAAATCTCCCCGTTGATCGTCACCTGGTTCACGGCAACATCACGGTACTGGCTCATGTCGATTCCATAGTCGCTGATGCACTGTTCCAGCGGCATGAACGTGCCGTTGGCGGCATAGGTGCCCAGCGTCTGGCGGTCGAGGTAGACGATGTCCGGCGGGTTGCCGCTGGCGAACGCCGTCAGGAACTGCTGCGCGTCGAAGCCGCCTTCGCTGAAATTCAGCGTCACGTCGGGAAGCTGTTCCTGCGCATAAGCGACGCGCTCGGTGGCGATTTCGTCACCCAGCCCGAAGCCCATGAAATCGAGGTCGCCGCTCACGCCATCCTGCGCGCTGACGGCAGCACCCAGCGTCAGCAGCGCCAGCGCCGAGGCAACAACAATGGTGCGAAACAGTCTCAATGAGGGGTTTAATTTAGAAAACACGATAGCACTCCTTCTATACAATTTGGAAATGTGAGCAGAGAAACCCTGCGAACGCTTTGCCAACACCCCGTTTGCGCCAGCGCATTCAGGAAGCATTGGTGACACGGATGCTATTCTTCTTGCCTTATAGTGCCTCCATTCCATAACTCAACTTTTCGTCTTAAACCGGGCTGCTGTGATCAAGCGTCGAGGTCGTGCCGCGCACTTCAAGGTGAACGGGCAGTTGAACCTGCTGAATCGGGCGCTTCGGGTCGATGAGACGGGCGAGCAAAAGCTCGACCGCTGTTTGACCGGAGTCCCGCAAACCCTGCGAAATGGTAGTGAGGTCGATATGTTCGGCAATGTCGATGTCGTCGAAGCCGACAACGGCAAGATCGCGCGGGACGTAAAGCCCCAGCTCGCGTGCGCAGTGAATGACGCGAACTGCCAGGTCGTCAGACGGCGCGAAGATGGCAGTCGGTGGCTCAGGCAGCTCGAACAACTCGCGCAGCTTCTCCCGAATACCCACGCGGGAAACCGGCACATACTTGAGGTACTCGTTCGGCAGCGCAATGCCTGCTGCTGCCAGCGTCTCGCGGAAACCCACCAGCCGCTGAACCTCCGGGTGAATCGAGTATTCGGGAATTTCGCCAAAGTAGACGTAAGCGCAGCGCTGGGGTCCCCTGGAGATCAGGTGCTGCGCCGCGAGCCTGCCACCTTCAAAGTCGTTGATGGTAATCGCG
>JADLHH010000641.1 GCA_020848855.1 Anaerolineae bacterium
AGCTATGCCTCTCCCATATCACGACGCCTGCTCCGCGCCGGAAATCGCGCTGAGTTCCGCGTCGACGGCGGCAGCGAACTGCGCATAGGGTTGCGCACCGATGAAGATTTTGCCGTTGATGAAGAAGGTCGGCGTGCCGGTGATGCCGAGCGCGACGCCATCGTTGTAATCCTGAACCACAGCGGCGTTGAGCGTGCCTTCGTCGTAGCAGGTGGTGAAGCGTTCGACGTCAAGTTCGAGCGATTCCGCATAGCTCAGGAAGGCGACGCGGTTCAACTGCGACTGGTTGGCGTAGAGCAGGTCGTGGAACTCCCAGAACGCGCCCTGGTCGTGGGCGCAGGCGGCGGCGTAGGCGGCTTGCTGGGAATCAGGTCCGAGAATCGGATAGTCGCGGTAGACGAAGCGCACCTGTTCGCCGTAATTTTCCAGCAGCGGCGCGATCGTTTCCTCGTGGAAGCGCTTGCAGTAGCCGCAGCGGAAGTCGCCAAACTCGACAATCGTGACAGGCGCATCCGGCGAACCAAGGGCGGGACGATTTTCGGTCGAGACCGTGTAGCGGGTGTTCGGGTCGGGTCCGGCGGCAGCGGTATCCGTATCCCGCGGGAGCGACGCGACGGCGGTGGCGACCGCTTTGTTGATCAGCGCTTCGTTCGAAACCCGGCTCTGCTGGGTAAGGCGGTCGTAACCGAGCACGCCGATGCCGACCCCCATCACCAGGCAGACGACCGCAATGACGGCGTAATTGAACAGCGTTCGGGGGATGACAACGACCGGCGACTGTTCGGCTGCCGGAGGCGTGACGGGTGCTTCGACGGGTGCTTCAACGGGTACTTCAGCGTTGCTTTCCACGCGCAAAAACCTCTCTCAAAACCGTGCATTTCACCCTGAATCATACCACAGACGAGCGTACAGAGCCTTGCGACGCATGAGCGGTCTGTGAGAGGCGGCAGCGCGCCTGCTTTGGCTGCCAACGCGGGGCGGAATCTGTGTACAATAGATCGGAAGAATAAGCGCGATGGAGGCAACTTTTTGCAGGGACTGATCGTTAAGGAGCAGAGCGGGTTCTTCTGGGTCGAAGCGGAGGACGGCAAAACCTACATGTGCCGCCTGCGCGGTCGGCTGCTGGAAGAAGCACAGGCATCGGACGTAGCAGCCATTGGCGACCGGGTGACGATTAGCGAGCTGGAAGACGAAACCGGCTCGATTGAAGCGGTCGCGCCGCGCACAAGCGTGGTTTCGCGGGCGCAGCGCACCGAGGGCAGCCGGGGCGCGGGTGGACCGGAACGCGAACAGGTGATCGTCGCCAACGCACAGCAGGCGATCTTCGTGTTTGCCGCCGCCGCGCCGGAGCCGAATTTGCGCCTGCTGGATCGGTTTCTGGTGATGGGCGAAAAATCCGACATCGAGCGAATCATCGTTGTAGTCAATAAGGTCGATCTCGCAGACCGGAGCGAGAGTGAAGCGAAGTTCAAGCCGTATGCCGACATCGGCTACCGCCTGCTGTATACCAGCGCGCTGGAAAAGGTCGGCGTGGATGCGCTGCGCGAGGCGCTGGTCGACCAGATTTCCGTCTTTACCGGACCTTCCGGCGTCGGCAAGACCAGCCTGCTGAACGCGATTCAGCCGGGGCTGGGGCGCTCGGTCAAAGCCGTGAGCGCCAGCCGTCAGGAAGGCATCCACACCACCCGCGACAGCGAACTGGTCAAACTGGAAACAGGCGGCTACCTGGCGGATACGCCGGGAATCCGCACGCTGACGATCTGGGATGTCGAGCCGGAAGAACTCGACGCTTACTTCCGCGAGATCGAGGAGCGCGTCAACGACTGCCGCTTTGCCGACTGCGCCCACCGCAGCGAACCGGGCTGCGCGGTACGGGCAGCGGTCGAGCGTGGCGACATCAGCAAGGGGCGTTACCAGAGCTACCTTGCCCTGCGCGACGAACTGGAACAAGCCTTCGCGCTGGATTAAGACGTTCTCAGGATACAGTTATAATGAATCTGGAGGGTGACATCGATTCTGTTCACCCCAGACGACCCCGATGAGGGCGCTTTTCCGCCAAACAGATTACGCTGGTAAACAGAGGGAAAACCCGTGTCAGCCTCATTGATCGGACAGAAGCTCGGCAAATACGAAATTACCGAACATCTGGGTCATGGCGGCATGGCATCGGTCTACAAAGGCTACCAGCGCGACGTAGACCGCTACGTTGCTGTGAAAGTGCTGCCGCCACACCCCGGGCAGGATAGCCAGTTCGTCGAGCGTTTCCGGTTGGAAGCGCGGACGATTGCCCGCTTGCAGCACCCACACATCCTGCCGCTCTACGACTACGGCGACGACAACGACATTCTCTATCTGGTGATGGCGTATGCCGACGGCGGCTCGCTGAGCGACCGCATCCGGCAGGGCGCGATGCCGCTGGACGAGGTGCAGCGCATCTTCGAGCAGATCAGCGGGGCGCTGGACTATGCCCACCGCCAGAACGTGATTCACCGCGACATCAAGCCGGACAACATCCTGCTCGACAACGAGGGACACGCGCTGCTGGCGGATTTCGGGATCGTCAAGATTCTGGAAGACGTAGGACCTGCGACGCTGACAGCGACTGGCGGGCTGGTCGGCACGCCTGCATATATGTCGCCGGAGCAGGGGCAGGGGCTGACCATTGACCGGCGCACCGACATCTACTCGCTCGGCATCGTACTCTACGAGATGCTGACGGGCACGCAGCCGTTTGCAGCGGAAACGCCGATGCAGATCGTGCTCAAGCATATGTCCGCGCCTGTGCCGCCGATCAGCGGCGTGAACGGCGACCTGCCGCCGGAGCTGGACGCGGTGATGCAGCACGCGCTGGAAAAAGACCCCCGCGAACGCTATGCCAGCGCCCGCGAATTTCTCGACGACTTTAAACGCGCGGTGCGCGGTGAAACGCCGCTGATCCCAGTGCGCACAAACACGCCGCTGCCGCCAAGCGCGACCCGCCCGCCTGCCCCCGCCGATGCCAACAACACCGTCCAGCTACAGCCGACGCTGGTGACGCAGCAGCCGACCAACCCGCTCCTGCTGCTCGGTGGCTTTGCGATCATCGCGCTGCTGCTGGTGGTCGTGGTGGTGCTGGTGCTGAATTTCAACCGCAGCCCCGGCGTCACACCCGCGCCAACGGACACAAACGCGACCGCCGAGCAGGTTGCTGGCGTTCCCACAGGCGTTTCATCCAGCGTGCCACAGGCGACCAGCATCCCGGCGCTGGGGCGCGTCACCTTCTGGAGCGATCAGGCGCTGGGCGACACGCTCAACGTGCAGGTCAACGGGCTGGCGCAACCCCCTCCCGGCGAACGCTACGCGGTGTGGCTGCGTAACACGAACAGCGACGACACGCTCAAGGTCGGCACGCTGCGGGTCGACCCGCTGGGGAACGGTCAGCTTGCCCTGACCAGCAGCGAGGTGCTGCCCGTGCGCTACAACGCCGTGCTGGTGACGCGCGAACAGGACGACGCGGAAACCCCTTCCGCGCAGGTGGTTTACAGCGGCAGCCTCCCCGCCGAAATCATGGGCGCGCTGCGCGAAATCCTGATCAGTTCACCGGATGGTATTCCGGCAGCAGGGTCGAACGAAACGGCGACGCAGCCAGCAGGCGAAGAAGGTTACGAAGAACCGGAAGCGGCGGCGGAAAGCAACAGCAGCAGCCTGCTGCAGGGCGCGCTTCAGGAAGCCGAGATCGCTATGATGCACGCAGGGCTGGCAGCCGATTCAACTTCGGCAGGCAGCATGCACACGCACGCCGAACACACGATCAACATTCTGCGCGGCACGCAGGAAGATTTCAACGGCAACGGACGCGGCGAAAACCCCGGTCGCGGCTTCGGCGTCGGTTACTTCACCGACCGCATTCAGGCGAAGCTGGACGAGATCGCCAACGCGCCAGCCACGGATCGGCAAATCCAGACCCAGATCGAACTGATCCGGGTCTGCATCGTCAACGTGCGCAACTGGACGAACCGGGTGGTGACACTCGAAACACAGCTGACCGCTGCCGACGACCTGAACGCCGTGCAGCCGCAGCTCGCGGAATCGACCGAGCTGGCAGCCGCGATCGTCAGCGGCGTCGACCTGAACCAGAATGGACAGGTCGAGCCGTTCGAGGGCGAATGTGGCTTGCAGCAGATTAGCGAATTCGGCGTGTCGGTCGGCAACATCGAGATCGTCGCCGGAGGGCTGGCAAGCTAGCTATTCGCTGGCTGGCTTGGCGTCAGTTTCGGCTTCAGCTTGAGTTTGAGCTTCCGCCTGTTCATCCGCTTCCCCGGCGGGCTTGGCTTTCCACACTTCATTGGCGATATCGATATAGAGCTTGCCGTCCAGGTGGTCGATTTCGTGCTGGAAGACGCGCGCCTGCCAGTCCTTGACCTTCATGCGAATCGGCTTGCCGTGACGATCCTGCCCGGTAACGACGATGCTTTCGTAGCGGTCGACTTCACCGAAATAGCCGGGAATCGAAAGGCAGGCTTCGACGCCGGAAACCATCCAGCGGCTTTTCTTGATAATTTCCGGGTTGGCGACGACGTGAACCACGCCCGCCTGGTCACCGTATTCCTTCTTACTTTCCTCATCGTCCGGCAGGCGCGAGACGAATACGCGCTGGCTGACGCCGACCTGCGGCGCGGCGAGACCCGTGCCTGGGGCGTCGATCATCGTCTCGATCATGTCGTCGATCAGTTTCTGAAACTTGGCATCGAAGCTGGTGACACGCACCGCTTTCTTGCGTAGTACCGGGTTATCCGGCTGGATAATTTCACGAATTGCCATCGTTCACTTCGGGGACTTCATTTTCGTTCGGGATGCATTCCATTATATCGCATCGTGCACGGGAAGTGAATCGGAAAAGTGCGGGGCAAAGGACTCAGCAAACGCTATTCTACGTCCGGCGTCAGGAAGCGGTCAGCCCGTGCCAGCGCCGCCCATTCGTCCAGGCTAAGCGTTTCGGCG
>JADLHH010000642.1 GCA_020848855.1 Anaerolineae bacterium
CCCTGGAGCAGAAACAGGTAGCCGTCGCCTGCGCGAATGTCGGCGCGGGTGGGCTGCGGGGTCGCCGTGAGCGCGTCGGTCGGCTCGGTGGTGATTTCAGCCGTCGCTTCGGCAGTCACGTCTGCCTCCGGGGTCGATTCGGCGGTCGCCTCAGCCGTTGCTTCAGCCGTTGCTTCGCCAGCACTCTCGTCGGTTGCTTCGGGCGTCGCTTCGTCCGCCAGCGCCGCCAGCGTCGGGTCGCCCGCTGCCGGCTGTCCGACTGCTCCCGCCGCCCGGCACATGACGCCGTAGGTGTTTTCGTTTCGCTGGCTTAGCTGGCTGGCGTCCACGTCGATGATGACATCGCCGTACTCGTCGCCACCCTGCCCCCACCAGACGGTGTTGTCGCCCTGCTTCACGTCAATCTGATAGGTCTGATTGACGACTTGCAGCGACGCCGCCTCGTAGATGCTCACTTCAAACGGCTGTTCCCCGGCAAAGTCGTAGGACGCCAGCCCATCACCCGTCGTGAACTGCCGCAGCGGTCCGCCCGACTGGCACGCCGCCAACAGCAGCGCCGCCATCAATCCCAATAGCCAACGTATCTTCACGATGAAAACCCCTTCAGGCGGGAGGCATTTCAGCCTCAACTCTACCACAAAACGGATGTCGATTACCGCAAACCATACCTTACAACGATGCAGAAGGTTCAGAATATTATCGTCTGCGAACCCGCCCCGGCGCATTAAAGCTCGATCAGAGTTCGCGCCAGCGGCGGGTGTCATACACCGGCATCACGGGATAACCAGCGCAGAATTTTCAATAGGCGCGACGTGCAGCGCCCCGAAAAAGCGACTTATGATTCAGGCATTCTCCGCGTCATGCGCGAGATCACAGCCCATGATAAAATTCATAAACCCGTTAGGAAGGATGGATCAATGTCAACCTCTCAGGCAATCCAGGCGCAGGCGATCTACGAACCCCAACTCCTTCAGAAAGAGAATGTGGTCGGGGTCGCGGTCGGGTTCAAGGAATCGAAAGGCGAGAAGACGGGCGAACTCTCCGTCGTCGTGCTGGTCGAACAGAAAAAACCGCTGGCGGCGCTGTCCGCCGAAGACGTGATCCCGCCCGAACTAGATGGGATGCGCACGGATGTGTACGAGGTTGGCTATCTGCGGGCGCTGCAAACGCAGAACCCGAAAGGACGCTTCCGTCCGATCATCCCGCCGGGCGTGAGAATCGGGCATTACAAGATCACCGCCGGGACGTTCGGCGCGCTGGTCACCGACAAGACGACTGGCGAAAGCCTCATCCTGTCCAACAACCACGTCCTCGCCAACAGCAATGACGCACTGATCGGCGATGCCATCCTTCAGCCCGGCGCGATTGACGGCGGGCAGAACCCTGCCGATGTCGTGGCGACGCTGGAACGCTTTGTCCGTATTCGCTTCACGACCGATCCGGTCGATGAAGAACCGGAGCCGACGCCGGGACCCGGTCCCACCCCGCCGCCGGTCGGCGGCGACTCAAGCTGTGATGTCCTCAGTTCGGTGGTCGCCATCCTGAACGCGGCGGCGGCGCTGTTCGGCTCGCAGAAGCGCGTCATGGCGACCACGCTCAGCGCGCAGGGCGTCGCCATGCCCACGCCGACCGGGACGCTCTCCGCATCCGCCGCCGTGCCCGAAAACCAGGTCGACTGCGCGCTGGCGCGCCCGGTCAACCCGGCGATGTTCAACGAAGAAATCCTGCAAATCGGCAAAGTGACCGGCACCAAGCCCGCCACGCTGGGAATGCGCGTGCGCAAATACGGGCGCACCACATCCTACACCGAAGGCAACGTGACGCTGCTCAACGCCACCGTCAACATCTCGTATGGCAGCAACAAGACGGCGCGCTTCGTCGGGCAGGTGGTCACCGAAGCGATGAGCCAGGGCGGCGACTCCGGCTCGCTGATCGTCGACGGCATCGAAAACAAGGCGGTCGGGCTGCTGTATGCCGGCTCGGAACTGGCGACGATCTTCAACCCGATTGACAAGGTGCTGGCGCAGTTGAATATCACGATCTAAGAACATGGTTGAAAGTAGGGGCAGACCCGTGTGTCTGCCCTGGTGCGGGCGCACAGGTGGGTGCGCCCCTACTTTCCACTTTTAACTCTATCTAGGAGACGATTCGATGTCTTCTCAGGACGAAATCAGTCAACAGGTACAGCGCGCATCCGAAGTGCAGGCGCGCTACAGCGACGAGTTGATGCGCAAGCCCAACGTCGTCGGCGTGGCGGTGGGTTACGCCAGCCAGGGCGGCGCGCGCACGCCGGAAATCGGCATCGTCGTGATGGTGGATCGCAAAATTCCGCTCAACCAGCTCGCCCCGCAGGACGTGATCCCCACCGAGCTGGACGGCGTGCGCGTCGACGTGCAGGAAACAGGCGCTTTCTCTGCGCAATGACTACGGAGGTCGCAGAATCGACGTTGATGCGCTAAAGTCGAAGCGCGAACGTTGAGGAGTGATTTCGGTATGCGCTTATTCTCGCCCCAGCGGGGTCTTCTGATATTGCTGGCTATCGTGGTGGCAGGCTGCACGCTCAACAACGTGCCGAACCCGGGTCAGACGATCAGCGGCGAGCCGACGGTGCGAATCCTCTCGCCCCAGCCCAACGCGACCTATTTCGAGGGAGTCGCCGTCAACATTCAGGCGACAGTCGCCAACGCCGGCAGCGACATCGATCGGGTCGAAGTCGTCATCGACGGTCAGACGGTGGCGACGCTGACCGAGGTCAACCCGACCGGCGCGGCGTCATTCAACGTGACTCACGGCTGGTCAGCCACCGGCATCGGCGCGCACACCATCGACGTGACGGCGTACCGACCGGATGGGTCGAGCAGCGCCCCGGCGACGGTCGAGATCACGGTCGTCGCCCAGTCCGGCGGCGGCAGCCCAACCCGGCAGCCGACTCAATCGCCGGGCACGTCGCAAAACACGCAGACCAACGCGACATCGACCACCGGTTCAACCGCCGGATCGACCGCCGGATCGACCGAGAACAGCCAGTCCACCACCGTTCCGCCGACCGCCGCGCCGACAAACGCGCCGGCTGCCAGCGCGACGCCCACTACGCCGACCGCGTCCTTCGCGCAGGGCATCAACGTGCGGCGGGGTCCGGGGCTGGCGTTCGACCCGCCCATCGGCGCGTTCGCCGCCGGGCAGACGACCGAAATTCTCGCGCTCAACACCGACGGCACATGGTACAAAGTCCGCTACGGCGGCGGCGAAGGCTGGGTGTTCGCACAGTTGACGCAGGCATCCGGCAATGTCAACGCGCTCCCGCGCGATCCGGGACCGCCCGTGCCAACCGCCGCGCCGCCGACGGCAGTTCCGCCGACCCAGGTGCAGGCGACCACCGCGCCCACGTCCAGCGTGAATCTGGTCGCCGGGATCGTCGAACTGAACCCAGGGCAGCCAAGCTGCGCCCAGACCTTCAATATCGGCTTCGACGTGGCGAACCTCGGCAGCCAGGCGACGAGCGCCAGCAGCACGGTCGCGGTGCAGGACGTGCGCACGGCGGACGGTTCGGTGCAGCAGGAAACGCTCGGCGGCTTCCCTGTGCTGCAAGCCGGTCAGACTTTCCGCGTAGACATGCCGCTGACGGTCTCGACGTGGTACAACGAGGAACATACCATCATCCTCGTCATCGACCCGTCCAGCCAGAACGGCGAGACCGAAGAGGGCGATAACCGCCGCGAGGTTCGATACACGCTGCAAAAGTGAAGCTGTCCGTAAAGCGAGGACTGAGTGCCGAGAAAGAGACCGTTATCGAGGGGACGCACGAACGTGTGCGTCCCCTTTCTTTTGTTCAGCGTGTGCCGGGCTAATGGCTATCTCTATGTTCCTGTGAACCATTCGGATTGCGGGCGTGTCTAATTCATCGAAGGCACAACACGACCGCGCCGCGCAGCCCCGCCGCGCAAATGCGCCGGGTCGCACCCTGATGTTCGGAAAGGAGACGCCGCTTGAAATCCAAAATCCTGACAATTCTCTTGTTGATGCTGGCTGTTTTTGCGGTTCCCGCCTTCGCGCAAAGCGATTACACCGTCCACGCGACCGCCCAGCGCTTCGAGCGCGGCTTGATGATCTGGCGCTCGGACACCGCTCACATCTGGGTGCTGACGGACGCGGGCAGCGTCTTCAATTTCCCGGCGTCGCGCTACGGGCGGCTGACGAACCGCCCGATCGCGGGCATTCCGCTGCAGCC
>JADLHH010000643.1 GCA_020848855.1 Anaerolineae bacterium
GCAGGGCAGCGTGGGAACGCAGCATCATTTTGGGCTGCCGCCGTCCGAACGCTATGCCGTCGCGCGCGCGTTGTATGATGTATATGTCGAACAGGGCGAAGCGGCGGTCGTTGAGGTGATCCGCCAGATTCGCGCCGACGCTGCGCATCTGGTCGCGCTGACGCCGGAGGAAATGATCGCCTGGATTGAGGAAGCGACGCAAAATGCGAGCTAGCATCTACTATGAAGCGCGGGTCGCCTTTGGCTGGGCGACCCTGCTGCCCGCGCTGCTGCTGCCGGCTTATGCGCTGATCGCGTGGCTGAACTGGTCGGCGTACCGAGCGACGCCGCAGCCTGGCGAGCTGATTCGGGCGTTCGTGCTGGGGCTGCCACTCAGCGCCGGGCTGGCTGCCGCCCACCTGATGGTGATCGAGCGCGAGGAGGGTTTCGACTCCCTGCGCCGCAGCTATCCTGAATCGTCATCGCGGCTGCCTGTGCGCCGTGCGCTAGGCGGCATCATTGCCGTTACCGTCAGCACGTTGGTCACGGGGGTGATCTTCCATCTCGCCTATGGTGATTACGCCGTTGAAACGGTGATCATCCCGGCTGTCCCACCCGCGTTGTATCTGATGGGGCTGGCGCTGCTGATCGGCAATGTCACCGGCGGACACTGGATACCGGCAGCGCTGGTGGTCGGCTACTGGTTTATGGAGTTCGAGACCCGGGGCGCGTTCACGAAAGCCGCCTTCCTGTTCAACCCGATCATGCCGATCCCCAGCGTCGATGCGGCACTCAATCGCTGGCTGCTAGTCGGGTTGGCGTGCCTCTGGGCGTCTCTGAACGTTGGCTATAGTTCCTGGCGCAGGTCTCGCGGTGGATGACGAAGCCGTATACCGGCAGATGAGGCAGGGTGACGAGGCGGCGCTGGCGGAACTCGTCGCTCGCTATCACACCGCTGTCTATCGCTTCCTCTACCGCTACACCGGCGATCCGGCGCTGGCGGACGATCTGGCTCAGGAGGCATTCATCCGCCTCGTGACGTATCGCGGTGACGCGCCCGTGCATTTTCGCGCATGGATTTACACGATTGCGACCAACCTCGCCCGCGATCATTTCCAGTCTGCCGCCTACCGCCACGAACAGGCAGTTGATTTTGAGACCGACGAACCGAGTGCCGACGACTCGCTGCCGGAGAGCGCCGATGTTGACGTGACGTCAGCGCTGATGTCGCTGCCGCCGGCGCACCGCGAGGTGATTATCCTGCGTTTTTACCACGACCTGAAGCTCGACGAGATCGCCGCCGTCACAGGTGCGCCGCTGGGGACGGTCAAAAGCCGCCTGTTCCACGCTTTGAAGAGGTTGAAGGGTTTTTTAGCCGTCATGGAGATCGACCATGATCGAAGATGATCTGACGCCGCAGCAGCGCGCCGAACTGGGCGATTTGCCGCCGCTGTACAAGCGTCTCGATGCGTACGACATCCCCGAACCCGATCACGACCGCCTGCTGGCTGCGCTCAAGCCTGTGCTGGCGCAGCACCGCGAAACCGCCCAACCGCACGTGCGCGCGCCGGAGCGGCTCGGCTGGCGTGAGTGGCTGCGGTTGGCATGGGCGCAGATCGAGCTGCTTGAAGCGCCGTTCTGGGGCGCGAGCGTTCTGCTGACGCTGATCGGGCTGGTGCTGGGCATGAGCTACGGCAGCGCGACGACAACGCTGTGCCTGTTCTTCCTGTCGCCGTTGATCGCGGTCGGCGGCGTCGCCTACATTTTCCGCCCGGCGACGCGCACGCTCTGGGAACTGGAGCGATTGAGTCGCTATCAACCGTTCGAACTGCTTTACGCGCGGGTGGCGATCATTCTGCTGCTGAACGTGGCGACGGCGATCATTCTGCTGCTGGTCGTGTGGTCGCAGGGCGCGCAGATCGTGCTGTGGCGGCTGCTGCTGATCTGGCTCGGTCCGATGATCGGGCTGATGGGACTGGCACTGTTTTGTTCGCTGCGCTGGAGTGTTCTCGCCGGTATGCTCGCGCCGATGTCGGCGTGGAGTCTCCTGATCGTGCTGGGCTGGCGCGAAATCGTCCTCCATACCTTCGATGCCGAACGCCTCGTCACCCTGATTGGCGGGTCGAATCTGCTGCTGGCGGTTGCGGTCACAGCGCTGGTCGGCGGCTTGGCGCTGGTGGTCGAGTCGGGGCGACAGGTGGAGCGATGGCGCTCGTAGTCCGCAGCTTGCGCAAAACCTACGGGGAGCAAACTGCGCTCGACGGCATCGACCTGACGCTGACCGACAGCGTGATCGCCCTGCTTGGCGCGAACGGGTCGGGGAAATCGACGCTGCTGCGTATCCTCGCTACACTGGTCAAGCCGGACGCGGGTGAGGTAACGTTTGATGGTCTGTCGTATGCGCGCGACGAGCGTTCGCTTCGGGCACAGATCGGTTATCTACCGCAGGCGCTCGAACTGCCGGAGATGCTCACCCCGCGCAGGCTGCTGAATCATCTCGCCCGGCTGCGCGGCGCAACGCTCGCCTCGATTGCGCCACTGCGCCTGGAGGCGCTGCTCGATCAACCGTTTCACAAGCTTTCCGGCGGGCAGCAGCGCCTGGTGGGGATCGCTCAGGCGTTTCTCGGCGCGCCCCGACTGGTGCTGCTGGATGAGTTCGCGCGCGGCTTGGACGTGAGCGAACGGGAACGTGCTTTTCGGATGATCGGGCAGCAGGGAGCGCTCATGATCTTCAGCACCCACATCCCGGCGGAGATCGAAAGTGTCGGCGCACAGCAGGTGATCGTCCTCGACCGGGGTCGGGTGCTGTTCTGCGGGACAGTGGAGTCGATGCGCACCACAGCCCTTGGACGTGTGTACGAAATTAGCATTCCGAACGAGCAAGTGCCTGCGCTGGCGGCGTCGCAGCGGATCAGCAGCATGAGTTCGAACGGCAGCCAAACGAGCCTGCGAATTATCGGTATGTCGAACCTTACAAACCTGAACAGCGTAACTCCTACACTTGAGGACGCCTATCTTTTCATCACCGGAACGTGACATTGAGCGCCCGGCGACCGTCTTACCCTGGAAACTGCCCAGTGCGCCCATCTTGTTAATCCATACGTCGAGGGGACGGTTCCTCGTCAGACATTCAGAAGATGCCCGCGCGTATCGGGCGTGACTCATCAATCAGTCATGCTGAATAGATTACGTTTCGCACAATAATTCGGGACGCCAGTTCACAACTGCCTAGAGTCTAACCTTGCTGCTCAATTGTTGGTTGGATCGTCCGTCAGCCGCTGTCGCCACTTTGCTGTGCTAATATCGGACAAGCCATTAACGGTTGGACAGCCTCAGTTTTTCTTCGGTATTTAACTGGCGATACTTCCCCGGACTCTCCCCAACTATTTTTTTGAAGCTCCGGTAAAAGTAAGGGGCATTTGTGTAGCCGAGCTGGAATACGATTTCCTCGATTGTGAGATCAGTTGACGAGAGCAAGTTCATCGCCCGTTCCATTTGAATCCAGGTCAAATATTCCTTCAGCGAAATCCCCATATCCCTTCGAAACGCTTTGGAAAGCGCCGACCGCGACATATTCATGAAGTCCGCCAACTGATCGATTCGCATAGCAGGCGAGATGTTCTCCTGTATATGGCTGAGCAGCGCGCGGTATTTTGAAATGCTTCTCGCCCGACGCCACATGCTGTCCATCAGCGGCTCGCAGAATCGTGATACCGCCTGGAACGCGAGCGCCAGACAAACCATTTGCTGTCCAGAGATATAGCTCTTGACCATTTCGTCGTACAGATTGCCTGCATCCGCCAGTGATGGGATGCCTTCCATATCGCTGAAGACCGACATTCCAATAGCATCGAGAACGCGGAAATGAAAATGGAACAGGTCTGATCGTTGATACGTGACGCGGAACTCCTGCCCGGAGGGAATCAAATATATCTGGCGCGGCACAAGCTCATAGTTACGTCCATTTACTTCGATACACGCCCCACCATTCAAGAACAGAAAGAGACGCGAGACATTTGGGCAGATGTGATGAAAATACATGTTGTCCACCGAAAACTCGGTGATGCTCCCAGGAACAATGAACTCGCAGCTCATTTCCAGAATCAGATCATCTTTGCGCAGGTAAAAATTCGTTCTGCTCAGAGGCTGCTTTTCAATTTCCTCGATAACAACCTCGCTGTAATTAAACATCCTGGTCATTCCTCGTCCTCAGACGGGCGGCGGTTTTCCGAACAATCCGCGTCAGCGCCCCTATTCGCACTGCAAATCGCTTTTCCGCCACACGTCCTAAAAGTGCAGTAAAGCAACCCAATTCTTCATTGAAGTCGAATTGATTTTCTCCTAAAGTGATATAAAAGTAAACTCAGGGCAAAAGTGATGCATTTGATAAACAGTTTCAGGAAACCTTTCTCAACTTAAATTAGCGTATGTGCTGGTCGAGAAAGACGCCACCCGCAGCGTCTACGAGCGCAACCCCTACTTCTGGATGGTCGACAGCGAGGGAAACCAGTTGCCCTACATCGACCGGATTGTGGTCAATGTAGTCAATGACCGCGAATCCATCGACGGCAGCATTATCGCCGGAGATATCGATTTCGCCGGGTTCCACACCGATACTACGTCGATCCCGCTCTATCAGCAGTACGCGGAGCAGGGTAGCTATAATATGACGCTCTGGCAGAATATCTTCTCGGCGGTTGTCCTCTGGCCCAACTACTGCTACGCAGACCCGGCAGTCGCCACTGCGCTGGCGCAGAAAGATTTCCGTGTCGCCATGCAGTTGACAGTTGACCGCGAGCGCATCAACCAGGAAGTCATGTTCGGGCTGGCAAGGACAGTTCGTCACGCGCCCAAGCCGGAAACCAATATGTTGTTCGATCCAGAATTCGAGACGCTCTACTCGGAATACGATCCTGACCAGGCGCAGACACTGCTGGACGGTATTGATATCACCGACAAAGACGGCGACGACTGGCGTGATGCCCCGGATGGCAGCCCCATCACGATGGTCATTCCATATGGGGAACACACCCACCCCCGACGATGGTCCGCTCTACTGGGCTTTCGATACCTGGTGGGCGAACGCTTATACCCCGGCGCAGTTCTACTTCCAGGATCGACCGCTGGTGACAGCGGAAGACTCGCTGCTGCCGACGATGTATGATCCCACAGAACTGGCGAAAGATCCCATCGATCGGGCGGTCGAGTACGGTTGGTTCTAGCCTGACCGCAGTACCCGCAGAGGCAGGCTGTGCCACGACAGTCTGCCTCTGGCGGTTGATACGCCCATGCTAATAAATGCGCTGTTCGACCAGCGCAGTTCATGTCAATAAAGTAAGGCAACACCGAAGATGATTTCCTACATTTTGAGACGCTTATTTTCGTGTATCGTGCTCATCTTTCTGCTCTCGACGCTCTCGTTCTTCATCATTCAGGCTCCGCCCGGCGACTTTGCCAGCGTCTACGTTTCCAGCCTGCAGGGACAGGCCATGACGTCGGAGCGCCGGGAACAGCTAATCGCCACAGACAGGATACAGTACGGTCTCGACCGTCCTCTGGTCGAA
>JADLHH010000644.1 GCA_020848855.1 Anaerolineae bacterium
ACGCCAGCACGTTCGCCTTATCAACCGAGGTCAGCTTCTTGCGCCGCCCCTGCGCCGCCCGGAAAGCGATGTGCGACACCCGCGCGACTTCCGCCACCGTGTATAGCTCGGTGTCGTCTGCTGTGTCGCCGTCGCCCTGCTCCTGCCGGGGACCAAAATAGCTGCCGCCGGTCAGTTCACGCACGAACAGCATATCGACGCCTTCGAGCAGCTCAGGGCGCAGCGGTGTGTGCTGCGCCAGCGCCGGATATGCCTTGACCGGGCGCAGGTTGGCGAACAATTCGAAATGCTTGCGGATTTTGAGCAGCCCCTGTTCCGGGCGAACGGCGGCAGTCGGGTTATCCCACTTCGGTCCGCCGACCGCACCAAGCAGGATCGCGTCGGACTGTTCGCCCATGCGCAGGGTTTCGTCGGGCAGCGCCGTGCCGGTCTTGTCGATGGCGATGCCGCCGATCAGCGCTTCCTCGAAGGTGAAATCGTGCCCATGCCTACCGGCGACCGCCCGCAGCACCTCGACCGATGCCGACGTGACTTCCACGCCAATACCATCGCCGGGGAGTACCGTGATCTTTGCCTTCATGATGATCCTTTGTTGGGTGGTAATGAGTCCAATGGTTCAGGACTATACCGCAGTTTTTGCGAGTCAAGCGCGATGTCTCAATATGGGAGACAAAACGGCATCGTGTGCCAGATCAGACTGCTATAAGCGCTCCAAATCGGCGACCGTCCGCTCGCTGGGGTCGGCGCTGCCGGTATTGAGCGTTCCGGCAGGCTCGAACAGCATCACCTGAACTTCTGCTTCCGCGACCGGCAGGTGATCGACGCCGCGCGGGATGATCACGAACTCACCCGGCTCCAGCCACACGTCGCGGTCGCGAAACTTGATCAGCAGCCGCCCGGCGACGACGAAGAACATCTCATCTTCGTTGTCGTGGTGATGCCAGACGAACTCGCCCTTGAGCTTCGCCAGCTTGACGTGCATCCCCTGAATTTCGCCGACAATCTTGGGACTCCAGGTGTCGGTGAAACGGCTGAACTTGTCCGCCAGGTTGACCTTTTCCATCACGCCGTCTCCACCGGGATTTCCTCGTCGGCTTCGGCGACGCACAGCCCGTACTCGACGCTGTCGACCAGCGCCAGCCAGCTTGCGCGGATGATGTTCGTGCCCGCGCCAACCGTGCTCCAGCGTTTCGTGCCGCTCTGCGTGTCGATCAGCACGCGGGTGATCGCCGCCGTGCCGTTGCTGCCGTCGAGGATACGCACCTTGTAGTCTGCCAGTTGGAAGTCGGCAAGCTGCGGATACATCGGCACGAGCGCCTTGCGCAGCGCCAGGTCGAGCGCGTTGACGGGACCATTGCCTTCCGCAGCCGTGTGAATCACATCGCCATCCACGTCCAGCTTGACCATCGCCTCGGAAATCTGCCCGCGCCCACGCCGGTCTTCGACCATGACGGTGAAGTCGATCAGGCGGAAGATCGGCTTGTACTCCGGCTTGGCGCGGTGCAGGCGAATGGCGACCGACGCTTCCGCGCCCTCAAATACGAATCCCTCGTTTTCGAGATGCTTGATCTCGTCCAGCACCTTGATCGCTTCTTCCTTATTCACGTCCAAGCCGAATTCCTCGGCTTTGCTCAACAGATTTCCCTGCCCGGACAGGTCGGAGATCAGAATCCGCATCTCGTTGCCGACCAGTGTCGGATCGATGTGCTGGTAGCTGTGCATGTTGCGGCGCATGGCGGCGACGTGGATGCCGCCTTTGTGCGCGAACGCGCTCTTGCCAACGTAAGCGTGGTGCTGATCCGGCGCGAGGTTGGCGATTTCGGCGACGGCGCGCGCGACCAGCGTCAGGTGACGCAGGCTGCCTTTCGGCAGACACTCGTAGCCCATCTTCAGTTCGAGGTCGGGGATGATGCTGCACAGGTTGGCGTTGCCGCAGCGCTCGCCGTAACCGTTGATCGTCCCCTGCACCTGAGTCGCCCCCGCCTGAACCGCCGCCAGGCTGTTGGCGACCGCCAGCTCGCCGTCGTTATGCGTGTGGATGCCAATCTCGACACCGGGGAAGGCGTCGCGCGCCGCCGCAACAAAGCGCGTGATCTCCCAGGGCAGCGTGCCGCCGTTGGTATCGCACAGGACGATGCTATCCGCGCCGCCTTCGAGCGCCGCGCGCAGCGTGTCGAAACCGTACTCGAAGTCGAGCTTGCAGCCGTCGAAGAAATGCTCGGCGTCGTAGATCACTTCCTTGCCGAGGCTTTTCAGATAGCGCAGGCTGTCGCTGATCATGCGCAGATTCTCGTCGGGCGTCGTTTGCAGCACGTCAGTGACGTGCAGCATCGACGTTTTACCGACGACCGTCACGACCGGCGTGTCGGCATCGACCAGCGCCAGAATATTCGGGTCGTCCGCCGGATCGCTGTTCTTGCGCCGAGTCGAGCCGAAAGCGGCGATTTTCGCATACCTGAGCGGCATATGCTTGACCGCCTCGAAGTAAGCCGCATCCTTCGGGTTCGAGCCGGGCCAGCCGCCCTCGATATAAGCGACGCCGAGGTTGTCCAGCAGTTCGGTGACGCGCAGCTTGTCGCTGACCGAAAGCGAGATGCCTTCGCGCTGCGTGCCGTCGCGCAGGGTCGTGTCGTAGATGGCTACACGCATAAAGCCTCCAACAGAAGTACCGAGTGCTGAGTACTGTGTGCTGAGTCAAAAACGATGACACAGCACAATCAGTAGGTCGCCGGTGATTACGCTAAAGTATTGACCCGCGCCGGGTGTGAACCCTCATACGCCACGATCTGGTCGTCGAGATTCATCAGATAGCCGAGCTGATCGACTCCGTTGAGCAGGCACTCTTTCGAGAAGCCGTCAATCGGAAACGTGACCG
>JADLHH010000645.1 GCA_020848855.1 Anaerolineae bacterium
AACCGTTTGCGGCTCGACCATCACGGCTTCGATGTCGAGCGGGTCGCCCGCCAGCAGGTGCGACAGCACCGTTTTCGCTTCGATAATGCCGACGACGTGGTCGCTGTCGCCGTCGCACACCGGCATCCGCGAGAACGTGCTCTCCTTAATTCTAGTCCGAATCTCGTCTTCCGAATCGCGCAGGTTGGCGCAGTAAACTTCGGTGCGCGGCGTCATGAGGGCGAACACCCGGCGCTCGCCCAGCCGGAAGATGCCGGAAACCATATCTTCCTCGCCTTCGTCGAAGACGCCTGCTTCGATGCCTTGCTGCATCAGCGTCTTGATCTCTTCCTCCGTGACCGGCGGGTCGTCCGATGGACGCACGCCGAGCAGGAGCAGCATCACGTTGGTCGAGCCGCCCAGAAAAGCGATGAGCGGCGAGGCGACGACCGACAGGAAATGCATCGGTCTGGCAATGGTGGCGGCAACCTGCTCCGGCGAATGCAGCGCCAGCCGTTTCGGGACCAGCTCGCCGATGATGATCGAGAGATAGGTGGTCACGACGACCACCACTCCGAAGCCGATTGCCTGGGCGTACGGCGCGAGCGGCGTCGAACTGAGCAGATCAGCGATTTCTTCGGCGATGGTCGCGCCGCCGAACGCGCCCGTCAGGATGCCGATCAGCGTAATGCCGACCTGCACGGTCGAAAGGAAGCGGTTGGGTTCCTGCGCCAGTTCCAGCGCGGTCTGCGCGCCTTTGTCGCCTTTTTCGGCTCGCTGCTGAAGCCGCACCTTGCGCGCCGCGATCACGGCGGCTTCCGACATCGAAAACACTCCGTTGATCACAATCAACAGGAGAATGATCAGCAGTTCCATTGAGGGGTTTTCCTGTCACTCCGCGACGCGGGCGGCGCCAACCGCGCGCTGCTAATCCTGCGCTCCCGGCTGAGCAAGAGGTACGAACGCCGGCTCAGCCAATCCCTGACGCGCATCGTTATTATAACGGCATAGATTAACGTGTGGTGAGTATTGCGGCTCAACCGGCTTCCCAGCGCATGTGGATCAGGTTTCGCTGCGCCGAGAAGCCGTAACGCTGTAGAACGCCGCCGGTGATCGTCTCGTCGGCGGGGTGTTCAATCGTCAGCGACGAGCGCAGGCTGTAACGCCGCGCCATCAGGTTGATCAGCGCTTCGTCGTAGACGCCCTGGTACTGCGGCTCGACCATCAGCGTGAGCTGGATGCTGCCGGCAGCGAAAGCCGATTCGACCCACATGACGGCGCGCAGGTCGTCCTGTTCGCCGCGAATGACCAGCCGTTCGAGCGAGCGCAGGCTGAACGTATCGCGGATGGAACTCAGCAGCGAGCGGCGGAAGAACGACGGGTGCAGCGGGCGCAGCCAGCCGATTCCCCCCTGTTCGGCGGGGCGCAGGCGCTGCGCCAGCGCGTATTCGGCGCGCCATTCGCGCCCGCGCCGGCGGGTGATGTAAATCGACGAGTCGGTCGTCAGCGGCGGGGGTGTGCGCGCGCTGCTGCTGCGCCGCCACTGCGTCCACGAGCGCTCTGCTACGAAGCCGAGCCGCTTGTAGAGATGCTGGGCGATGGCGTTGTCGGCATCCACCTGCAGGACGGCGACGGCTTTGCGTGCGCGGCTGCGCCGCTGGATCATCTTCAGGCTTTCCTGAACAAGCTGCCCGGCGATGCCGCGTCCGCGAAAATCCGGGTGGACGGCGACGTTGGCGATGATCCAGGCGGGTCCGGTCGGCACGTTTGCGGGATACACCGAGGTGTTGCCCACGACCCGTCCGTTTTCCACCCACACAAAGCCCAGCCCAACGCCCTGCGCCAGATCGTTCATGCCCAGCAGCACGTTCAAGCCGGGTCCCAGGCGGCTGAGGGTGCGCATTTCGCGGACTGCCGCGCGACCGCTGCTGTCCATCGTGTCCGCAAACGCGATTTCAATCAGGTCTGCCAGCGGGACAAGGTCGGTGCGCAGGTTGACCGGGCGCAGACCCGAACCGGCGGATGTATTGGGAAGACTGAGACTGAGCACGAAGGCTTATCCCAATTTATTAGGAGTACGGTGATCGTAATAGTCGTGTGCAGGGTTGTCAATATAACTTTGCAAATACTCAACGGTTTTACGGCAATGCTATAGTACAATATTTTAAAAGCCCTTCATCTCATTCGGGCTTCCGACATCATCATGTTATCGCGGAGGCATTATGTATGGTGGCATCAAACTTGAAGGAGATGCTGAATAGCGCGCGCAGGCGCTGGCGAGGAGCATCTCAGGAGGGGCAGGGGCTGGTCGAATATGCCTTAATCCTGGTCTTGGTTGTTCTCGTCGTGTTCGTGGTCGTCGTGTGGATCGGTCCCTGGATTGGGAACGTATTCTCGAATGTGATCTTCAACCTCTAGTCATAGCATTTCGTTTTCATTTGCTCATCGGCGGAAACCCTACTGTTGGTTTGGTAGGGTTTTTCGTTTACTATAGAGCGCTGGATTGTTTTGATCCGGCTGCAACTGCCAGCCCGATCAGAGGAGAAAGCGTATGTCACGAGGCAGTTATGGTTATGTCGGACGACGTTCCGGCGGAGCCGCCTGGCAGTGGGTGATCATCGGCATGGTACTGGGTTTTGCCTGCTCGGTCGTGCTGGTGCTGGGCGGTCTGCTGACCGGACTTCTGAGCCTCGACCCGAATTCGGTCGCCAACCTGCCAACCCAAACCCCCTTCGTCATCACCGCAACTTCCGCGCCCGCTACCCCGACGACGGCAGCCACCGATGCGCCGCCGACTGCGACGCAGCAGATTCAGATCGAAGTTCAAGCGCCGACCGCCAGCCCGGCTATCGAAACCACGTTTCTCACCTTGCAGCCGACCCCACGCCCGACGGAGCCGGCGAGCACGGAACTGTCGTCCGCTTCCAGCGGCGATCTGTTCGCCAGCCTGAGCAGTATTGCCAGCGAGCTGGTGTCGGTGGACGGCGGCACATTCACGATGGGCACGAATCCTACCGAGGTCAACGCGGCGGTGCAGGAGTGCGTGCAGGGCTACGGCGGCGAAGCAGGAAGCTGCCTGGTCTCGGACGGCGACGACTCGTACCCGGAACATTCGGTGACGGTCAGCGCCTTCAGCATGGAAGTCACGGAAGTTTCTTACCGGCAGTACATGGAGTTCATGAACGCGCTCGGTCCCGGCAGCCACCGCAATGGCTGCAATGGTCAGCCGTGTATGCAGACCCGCAACGAGTCCGAGACCAGCAACGTGCTGTTCGACGGCGCGAACTACAGCGTGCTGCTGGCGATCAGCGACTACCCGGTGACCGGTGTTACGTGGTACGGCGCGAAAGCCTACTGCGAAGCGCTCGGACGCCGCCTACCCACCGAAGCCGAGTGGGAACGCGCCGCGCGCGGCACTGATGGTCGTATTTACCCCTGGGAAGGTGGCTGGGACGGCAATCTCGCCAGCACCAAGCGCCCTGGCGATGGCAGCGAGCCGAGTCCGGTTCCGGTGCTGTCGTTCCCCGCCGGCGCGAGTCCTTATCTCGTGCTGAATATGGCAGGCAACGTCGCCGAATGGGTGAGCGACTGGTACGATACGCGCTTCTATGGTCGTCCCGAAGCCACGATCCCCGACCCGACCGGTCCCGTCTCCGGGACGGAAAAGGTCACGCGCGGCGGCTCGTGGGATACCGTGCCGTTCTACGCTCGGACGGTACATCGTCAGAGCCGCGAGCCGCTGCAGCCGACGGCGGCGATTGGCTTCCGCTGTGTGGAAGACTCCAGTTCGGCGGCGCAGACCAACAACCCGCTGGCGGCGAACGACCAGCCGAACAGCACGCTCGACATCCCACTGCCGACCAATCCACCGCTCGGCGGCAGCAACGAGGAAACGACCGCCAACAGCCAGCCGACGCTGCCACCCGCGCCAACATCGGCAGGTTCCGGCACACAGCCGACGCTCGTGCCCGGCGGCTAACGAAATCAAAAACGCCCCGTTCGCAGGGGCGTTTTTTGTTTCACGTTGAGGCTAGGATGTCTGCCGGATGTGCTGTGGGGCTTCGACCTGTTTTTCTTCCTTCGTTCTTGACCAAGGCGTTCCCAGCCGGGGCAGCAGGAAATAGTCCAGACCGTAGTAACCGGCGGTCTTCCACGCGAGGATGAGCACGATCGCGCCGATGAGCAGCAGCGGGTTGGTGCTGGCGGACCCAGCCATGATGTAGTTCCAGTTCATGAACGCGCCGAAGAACGCGGCGATTCCCACGAACGCGCCGATGATCAGCGCGACGCCGACCAGCAGTTCGCCCACCGCGACCAGCTTGGCGAACCAGACATACGAGCCGCTGTCGAGCATCCCCTGAAGGAACGTCCGATACCAGTCAAACGTGATTGCCGGGCGTCCGGCTTCGGGAATGGCGACCGCGCTCGTCCAGTAACCCTGCAGCGCCGCGCCGGTTTCCATCCACGCCGGGTTATTGACCTTGCCCCAACCGGCGCTCAGCCAGCTATAGCCGATCAGCACGCGGACGACTGTCCAGACGACGGCGAGGCGGGTATCTCCGAACAGAAACCGCGCCAGCGGTGGGTCTTCAATGACGTGACCAGACGTGGTCTTAACAATGTGTTCAGCCATTTGGAACTCCTGTTGCACTCTCGTTTTCTCTTCACGACACCCACATTATCCGATTGTTCAAGCGTACTGTTTAGTGTATTTAATCAGACTTGAATTTGCTGAATGTCATATTCGGACTCTAGTCCGAATAAAAAGAGGTGTCAAGTGTTCTCGGTCGGAATCAAAAAGGCGCAGGATAAATGTCACCCGCGCCTTTTGCATCTTCAAACGTTCAGGATTTCGGTGGTTTCTTCGCGGGAGCCGCCGGGTATATACCGATCAGCAGTCCGTAGGGTTGTTCGCCGGTCTCGCCGTCCTTGAACTCGTTGAACTCGTCGACCAGCGCGTTCAGCCGCCGATAGAATTCGGCTGCCTGCTTCTCGTTCAGCCGGCTCATCGCCCGCCACATGCGGAAACGGCGCTGTTCCGGCGCATCTTCCGATACGTCGATCATCCCCTGCTTGAGGCTGGCGTCAAGTTCGCTGCGAATCGGCTCGATCATCGCGTCGAGGAAGACGCCCAGCGCTTCATTTCGGGTGGGCTGTCCCGGCGTCAGGAGCGAACGCTCGATGCTGTACTGCCGGGCAGCCGCTGTATAGTGTTTTTCGATAATGCCAGAGACAATTCGCGTCTCCGTCACCTTGATCAACCCGTGTTCTTCCAGCAGGTTGATGTGGTAGTAGAGCTTGGTCGGTGCGAGATCAAGCTCGGAGGCGATCTGCTTGACGGTTTTCTGACCATCCAGCAGGACTTCGATGATTTGCTGCCGAAGTGTGTCGGAGAAAACCTTGAGGGCTTCCAGCGTCTCGATGGTATGCAGCGGCGCGGGCAGCGCCTCAGACGGGTTTCGCTCCTCCATCACGTTAGTTCGCGTGAACGTCCGGCTTGTATGCCGACTGCGTCTTCTCGTCCGCGCCCGAAATCTGTACCAGCTTCACGCCGACATCCATGATGCGGCGACCGACCCAGGCAAGCGTCGGGTTGTAATGCGGGTTCTGCCGGTGCATGTCTTCCAGCACTTCCTGTGCCAGGTGGTCTTTCTGCGCCTGCTTCAGCAGCTCTTCCT
>JADLHH010000646.1 GCA_020848855.1 Anaerolineae bacterium
GAACTGGGAGCGGACGACTACATCCAGGAGCCGTTCACGAAAGAGCTTCTGGAAACGCGCGTCCGCATCACCAAGCAGAAGCAGGACATTCAGAACGAGCAGCAACTTCACATCAACCGGGTGGAGAAGCTGGCGGATCAGATGGAGCATGTTATTCTGCCGATGGGTATCGCCCTTTCGACGGAGACGGATTTCGACCGGCTGGGGCAGCGTATTCTGATGGAAGCGAAGGACATCTGCAACGCCGACGCCGGGACGCTTTACATGCGCACCGGCGACGACCAGCTTCGTTTCGCCATCGTGATCACTGAATCGCTGAACGTGCATCTCGGCGGCACGAGCGGGCAGCCGGTGAACTTCCCGACGCTGCCGCTGTACGACCGCGTGACCGGCAAGCCGAATATTCACAACGTCGCCAGCTTCGTGGCGCTTAACGGCAAGTCGATCAATATCCCGAATATCTACGAGGCGGAAGGCTTCGACTTTTCGGCGACGAAGGTGTTCGACCAGCGCAATAACTACCGCTCGGTTTCCAGCCTGACCGTTCCTCTGAAAGACAACAAGGGCGAAGTCATCGGCGTGCTGCAACTGCTGAACGCGCAGGACGCGAACGGCAACATCATCGCCTTCGACGAGTACAACCGGCTGGTGGTCGAATCGCTGTCGTCGCAGGCGGCGGTCGTGCTCAATAATCATCTGCTGATCCAGCAGCAGCAGAAAATGAACAAGATCGAGAACGACATCCAGATCGCCCGGCGCATCCAGCAGAATTTTCTGCCAAACACGCTGCCGGAGGTCAAAGGCTGGGAGATCGGCGGACGGTTTCAGCCGGCGCGTGAAGTGGCGGGCGACTTCTACGACTTCTTCCTGATGATGGGAGATCGGCGGCTGGGCATCATCATCGCCGACGTGTGCGATAAAGGCGTCGGCGCGGCGCTGTTCATGTCGTTGATGCGCAGCCTGCTGCGGGCGTTCGCCATGATGAGCCACAACGTCAACTGGGCAGAGAGCCTGTTTGAAGACCCAGCCAGCACGTTCAGCGTAAAAAGTTCGTCGGGCAAGCTGGCGATTCGGGCGAACGCCCTCAAGACGGCGGTGGTCAATACCAATGAGTACATCACCGAGCATCACCTCGACCTGAACATGTTCGCCACGACGTTCTTCGGGATGCTCGACCCGGTGAGCGGAACCCTGCTGTATATCAACGGCGGACATCCGCCGGTGTTCATCATCGCACCGGACGGCACGATCAAGAATCGGCTGGAGCCGACCGGACCCGCCGTTGGCATGTTCCCCGGCGCGGAGTTCGAGATCATGGATGCGCATCTGGAGCCGGGCGATATCCTGCTGGGCTACACCGACGGTGTGACCGACGCGCGCAATCCTGCCGGGAAGCTGTTCCACGAGGAAGGACTGGTCAACCTGATCAAGCCGCCGCTGGATTCGGCAGTCAGCCTGCTCGACCGAATTCACAGCGCGCTGCAAAACTACATCAGCGATGCGGTGCAGTTCGACGACATCACGATGGTCGCGGCGCGCCGTATTCCGCCGGAAGAAATCAGCAACGAATAACCGGGCGACTCACGCGCGCGGCGTCTTCGTGCCGCCCGCGATCATCTCAAGCGCCTTGTCGATGCGGCGCTGCCGGGTTTCGGCGCGTTTGGCTTCGACGATCCAGTCAACGTATTCCTTCTGGTGGCTGAATGACAGCTTATCGAAGGCGGTGCGGGTTTCCATGCTCATCGCCGCCGCGAAATCCGGCGGAATTTCGACCACGCGCGGTTCGGCGTCCACCTCCAGCGTGACATGAACTAGGCCGCCATTTAGCTTGCCGATGGCGGCGCGAATCTCCTTGCGAACGCCAAGATAATACGCGCCCCCATACGGCGCAATCGACGTGCGATAGGCATAACCGTCGACTTCGGCTTTGACCTTGACCTGCCCCTTTTTGCCGAAGTCGGCGACCACTTCGGGCGGCACTTCCACGAAATAGCCGGCATTCGCTGCTTCGCCGCCTTTGGCAAGCGGCGCATCAAACTCGTGCTTTCGCGGCATGATCGCTCCTCGCTTATTCAGTTGAACCGGTGCTTGGTAGAGTCGACTCTATAGGGGAGTTCCGGGAATGTCAACACGCGAGAAAATGGAGAGGAATCCGCATGGCGGGCGCAGCACATGTCCATCGAAGATGGCGCGCCCCTACCATGTGCAACTTCGGTTTTTGTCGTTTCTGAGAGAAGAACCGCTTACAGACCGGACGTGCGGGCTTTCTCTTCCGTCCACACGTCGTCTTCCGGCGCGATTCCCGCACGGGCGGGACGCTCGACTGCCGCGAAGAACAGCAGGGCGACGAACGCTGCTCCGACGCAGCCGAAACCGAGCGCGACGGCGGTCAGGAAGCCGCTGTGCAGGATGACGGCTGCCAGCACGGTCGGCAGCGTCATGCAGAAGCCGAGCGCGCCGAGGTAGTGGAGAATCTGCGCGAGTGCGCCGCCGTATACCTTTTCCTCGCGCAGCGAGCGCGGGGCGACGTACAGCGACAGCAGCGCGCCGAGAATGAGTCCAGCCAGAAGGGCGGTGGCGATGTTGCTCATGCTAGAACATCGGGTAGATGAACGGCGCGGTGGCAGGATTGCTGCTGAGGATGATCAGCACGATGAACAGCGCCAGCACGATCATCATCGGGATGAGCCAGTAGAGCTTGCGCCGCCACAGGAATACCAGCAGTTCACCCAGAATGCCCAGGCGGGCGATCATGTCGCGCATCATCACTCCTAAGATTTTTCGACAACCAGCGAACCCAGCACCAGAATGTCGATATCGCTGTTGCAGAACGTATTCCAGGCGTCGCGCGGGGACGAGACAATCGGCTCGCCGCGCAGGTTGAACGACGTGTTGAGCAGCACCGGCACGCCCGTGATTTCGCCGAAGCGCTCGATAACTCCGTAATAGCGCGGGTTGGTCTCGCGTTCGATGGTTTGCAGCCGACCCGTACCCTGATGGCAGACCGCCTGGATCAAATCCTGCTTATCGTCTTTGATCGGCGAGACCATCAGCATATAGCGCGGGGCTTCGTGCTGCTCGACGGCGGGGTAGTCGAAATACTCGGCGGCGCGGTCGCGCAGGATCACCGGGGCGAAGGGGCGGAACGGCTCTCGGAATTTGATCTTGGTGTTGACGACTTCCTTCATCGCCTCGCTGCGCGGGTCGGCAAGGATGCTGCGGTTGCCGAGCGCGCGCGGTCCCCATTCGAAACGCCCCTGGAAGAAGCCGATCACCTTCTCCTGCGTGAGCTTCTGCGCCAGATGGTCAAGCAGGGTGTCGTCGTTATCGTAGCGGGTGTAGTGCGCGCCATGCGAGTCGAGGAACGCCTGACATTCGTCATCGGTATACGACTCGCCCCAGTAGGCGTTGGGCATAACCCAGTTGCGCGGCTTGCCCAGCACGATGTGATATGCCCACAGTGCCGCGCCGAGCGCGCCGCCATCGTCGCCGGCGGCAGGCTGGATGTAGATTTCGTCGAACGGCGTTTCGGCGAGCAGGCGGTAGTTGGCTTTGGTGTTAAGCGCCACGCCACCCGCCATGACCAGCTTCGTCATGCCGGTTTGCTCGTGCAGGCGGTTGGCAATGACCAGCAGCGCATCTTCGGTCACGCGCTGGATGCTGGCGGCGATATCGGCATAGCGCTGGTTTTCCGCCATCGCGGCGCTCTCGACGGCACGTTCCGGGTTGGTCACCATCGTAAAGAAATCGCCTTCCGGCGGGCGCGGCGCGCCGAACAGGTCGATGAAGTGCTGGTTGTAGGTATTCTCGGTGGAATAGTGGTAGCTGAAGTAGTCCATATTCAGGCGGAAGCTGCCGTCAGCGCTCTGCCGGAACAGCTTCTGCACCTTGTCGACGTAGCGCGGCTCGCCATAGGGTGCCATGCCCATGACCTTGTATTCACCGTTGTTGACTCGGAAGCCGAGATACGCCGTGAACGCCGAATACAGCAGCCCGATGGAGTGCGGGAAGCGCTCCTCGGAGAACAGGTTGATGTCATTGCGGGCGTCGGTCGCAGCGTCGCCTTCCCAGACGCTCGTCGCTTTGCCGAGCGTGGTCGTCGTCCATTCGCCGACGCCGTCAATGGTCAGGACGGCGGCTTCGCGGAACGGGCTGGCGAAAAACGCGCTGGCGGCGTGGCTCATGTGGTGGTCGCAGAACAGCACCCGGTCATACTTGAGACCGAGTTCCTTCTGGATGATGTTCTTGATCCACAGCTTGTCTTTCAGCCAGTTGAGCATGGCGTCGCGCCAGACCTCGGACGACCGAGGGAACGTGCCAAGCGTCGTCAGCAGGATGCGCTCGAACTTGACCAGCGGCTTTTCGTAGAAGACGGCGTAGTCGACATCGGAGCCGGTGATGCCCGCCTGCCGCAGACAGAATTCGATGGCTTTGGTCGGGAAGCCGTTATCGTGTTTTTTGCGGGTGAAGCGTTCTTCCATCGCCGCCGCGACCAGCCTGCCATCCTGAATGAGGGCTGCTGCCGCGTCGTGGTAGAAGCAGGATATGCCGAGTATATACATGAATCAGCCCTGCCTGCGGGCATCGTCAAGGGTGTTCTGAACAGGGGGGCGATCCAGCCAGCCGGGGGTGTTCTCCGCGCGCAGCCGAAGCGAATCGCTGAACAGGCGAGCGCCAAGCCCGAAGGGGATGAGGATCGTGAAATAAAACAGGCTGACAATGACTCGACCCTGAAAATCGCCGACGATGCCAGCGATGATGGTGAAGCGATCCCAGGCGAGGTGTACGATTTCGCTCACACAGCGCTCCTTTAAGCGGACATTGTACGGGAAAGCGCCGCGATTCTCAAGTGGGAGCCATGCGCGCCCCCGCGATACTCCCGGCTCATGTTGCCGGCGCGAAGAATCGCTCGTACAGAAGATCGCCGACGCGGTGATGAAAGGCGACGCTCGGATGCCCGTCTCGCGGCGACACGATGACATCCTGCGGCGACCATGCGGCGACTTCGTCGTACAACTTCAGGATGTCACGCTGTCCACGCGCTTCGAAAACCTGCGCGACCCGGTCGACATAGGCGATGCTGCGTACCGGGTCCTGCATGTTCGGGAAGATGACGACGATCAGCCGCGCACCGATGCTGTCCACATAGTTGATGAACGCAGTAATCTCCTGCTCGTGGACTCCCCAGATGGCGAAATTGTCGTAGCTGGCGTATTCGGCTGCCCAGTAGCCCTGGTCGAAGCCGACCGTGAAGCGCGAGTATATGAAATCCGCCAGATACGATTCGTGGGTAATCGACGGCGCTGTGTCGGCTGGCTGCAGCCCCAGCGTGAGTAAGGCGTATTCGATGTCGTTCAGGAAATACTGCAGGATGACCACGTCAGGCGCGGGATCGGGCGATTGCGCAAGGGTGCGCTGCTCC
>JADLHH010000647.1 GCA_020848855.1 Anaerolineae bacterium
CGCAGGGCATGCGCGCGGCAGTCGCTTCCAACGCCAATTTCTGGGTCGCGCACCTCATGGTGCCGAACCACATGCGTGGCGACGGCGAGCATGCGATTCTCGCACAGATCAGCCGCCGCATCTGCGATGCAGGCTTGGACATTCTGATCGAGCGTCCCGGTCAGGTCGAATCTTACGTGCTGGGGCGCAACGCCGAGAAGAACGAGCCGCTCTTCTGGCAGATCGCCGGGGTCAACGGGCGCGTCTCGCTGGACCGCCTCGAAAACACAATCTACCGCCTGCAAACCAGCATCGAGCGTGAATTTGGCGTGCATTTCCCGTCGTTCTCGTCGCGCAGCGTCGTCTACAAGGTGCAGGGCACGGTCGAAATCCTGCGCCGCTACTATCCCGAAATCCGCGACCCCGCCTACGCCTCGTCAGTAACGCTCGGTCACGCGCGTTACAGCACCAACACCAACCCGGTTTTCGAGCGTGCCCAGCCCTTTAACGTCCTCGGTCACAATGGTGAATTCAACACAATTTCGCGCTTCCGGCTCGAAGCCAATATGCTCGGCATCGACCTGAACCCCGGCAACTCGGACTCTCAGGACGTCGACGGAGTGATTGACGCGCTGTGTATGGAATACGGGCTTGACCTGATCGAAGCGATGGAATACGTGTTCCCGCCCTTCCGCCATGATCTGATCCAGACCGACCCCGAAATTCACGCGATGTACGATGACATCCGCCGTGCCTTCGGACCGTTTGCGCAAGGTCCCGCCGCGCTGGCGACCCGCGTGGGTAACCAGTGCGTCTTCAGCGTCGACGCGCTGGGACTGCGCCCGCTCTGGTTCGGCGACACGGAAAAAGAGTATTTCGCTACTTCCGAACGCGGCGTTTACCCGCTCGACATGATGTCATCCGACCCCAAGCCGCTTGCCCCCGGCGAAAAAGTCGCCGTCACTATTAACCCCGGGCGCGACATCGAAGTGATGGACTACCCTGCCATCCAGCGCCACGTGTACCGCAAATGGCGCGCGCGCGTCGGCAGCAGTGGCAAAAATCATCAGCCGGTCGTCAACACCTGGGCAGGCAGCGAAAGCGTTTACAGCCGCCAACCCACCAATGGCGGTATCGGTGGTCAGCCGCTGCCCTCCGGCGGTGGCGCTGCGGTTGCCGAAGCCATCGCCGAGCAGCCAGTTGCAGTTGCGACCCGGCCACTCCCTTGGCAGGCAGTCGCCACGGCGATGAACACGACTTCAATGGCGGCACTCGGCTGGGAACGCTATCACCTGAGCGTCGTGGAAACGATGGCGGAAACCAACAAGGAGCAGGTCGGCTCGCTTGGCTGGGATGGTCCGCTGGCGGCATTCAGCCACACCCGCGTCAACCTGGCGGACTATTTCAAGGAAACCGTTGCTGTCGTCACCAACCCGGCAATCGACCGCGAACGCGAACGCGCCCAGTTCTCCAGCACGGTTATTCTCGGCGTTCGCCCGGAAATCGGGGTTGCCGCCGAAGACCTCTTCGTTCAGTTGGAAATTCCCCTGCTGCTCGGCGGTCATCCTGATCTCGGCGCGGCTGAGGACATGCGCAATGTCGCTGCCAGGCAGGGCACGAAAACGCTCGAAGACCTGGTTGAAACCTTCGGCAGCCGCCTGATCTTCCTTTCGACCAGCGCGGCAGTCGGTGAAGACATTCCTAGCGCCCTTGAACGCATCCAGACCGATGCGGTAGCGGCAGTCATGGACGGCGTTGCCTGCATCGTTTTGGACGACACCGACGTTTACACGGGTGACCGCCTCTGGATCGACCCGCTGCTCGTCGTTTCATCGGTCGACCGTGCGCTCCGCGAAGCGGGCTACCTGCCCAACCTGCGCCGTCAGGTCGGCATCGTTCTGCGCTCCGCCGCCATCCGCGACCTGCACGATGTGGTGCTGGCACTCGGTCTTGGCGCGAACGCCCTCGTCCCCTATGCGCTGTATGCGGTCGGACTGGGCATTGCTCCCCGTGCCCCGCGTGAGCCGCTGTCGTCCGAAGAAGTGATCAAGCGGCTGAATAACACCGTCAGCGCGCTCGTCAACGGCATTCAGAAAGTCGCCTCGACCATCGGCTGCCACGAAGTGCGCGGCTACGGTCAGTCGTTCAGCTCGGTGGGACTTGCGCCATCGGTTGCCGATGTGTTCGGAACTGCTAACTACTTCGGTTCCGAGGAACGTGGCACGACCTGGGTCAACCTCGCCGCCGACGCTGAAGATCGGGCCGCTGAACTGCGCGGCGAAGTCAAGAACAAGATGGAGAACCCTGATCGCCTGTACCCGAAGATGTGGAAGAAGATTGAGGATATCGCGCTTGGGGAAATGTCGCTCGACGAATACACCGAGCACATGCTCAAGCTCGAAGGCGATATGCCGGTTGCCCCCCGACACCTGATCGGTCTGAAGACGTTCGAGAGCGGAATCGACCCGGCAGATGTTCGGATCGACATCGGCGGGCATGACATGCCTGTGCTGATCGGCGCAATGTCGTTCGGCTCGCAGGGCGAACTGGCGTACAAAGCCTACGCCGAATCCGCCGCTCGGCTCAACATCCTGTGCGTCAACGGTGAAGGCGGCGAACTGCCGGACGTGATGGGCAAGTACCGCGCTAATCGCGGCAACCAGATCGCCTCGGCACGCTTCGGCGTCAACATCGAATTTCTCAACTCCTGCGCCGTGCTCGAAATCAAAATCGGTCAGGGCGCGAAACCGGGTGAAGGCGGTCAGCTTCCCGGCTACAAGGTGACCGAGCAGGTCGCGCTTGCCCGCCGCACCACTCCCGGCGTCGACCTGATTTCTCCGTCGAACAACCATGACCTGTACTCGATCGAAGACCTCGCGCAGTTGATCGACGAACTGAAGACTGCCAACCCCAACGCCA
>JADLHH010000648.1 GCA_020848855.1 Anaerolineae bacterium
AGCCGCGATCGCCTGAGCTATTACGCGAAAGCCTTCCTCGCGCTGACGCTGCACGCCATCGAACCCGAAGACACGTCGCGCACCGACACGCTGATGTCCGACCTGCTCAACGGCGCGGCGACCAGCGCGACCGGCATCCACTGGAACGAAGCCGAGCGTGACTGGTGGAACTGGAACACCGACACCCGCACGACGGCGATCGCGCTTGAAGCCTTCATCACGCTCCAGCCCGACAGCGACCTGATCCCGAACATCGTCCGCTATCTGATGGTGCAGCGACAGGCAGATGCCTGGGAGAAGACGCAGGAGACGGCGTGGGCGGTGATGTCGCTGACCGACTGGATGGTCGTCAGCGGCGAACTCAACCCGAGTTACGACTACAGCGCCTCGCTCAACGGTGAAACGCTGACGCAGGGCACGGCGTCGCCGGAGAATGTGCGCGACTCGGACGTGCTGCAGGTGCAGGTCGCCGACCTGCTGCGCGATCAGGTGAACGAACTGGTCATCGACCGGACGGATGGCTCCGGCGCGCTGTACTACACGGCGCACCTGCGGGTGTTCCTGCCCGTGCCGGAGATCGAGCCGCTGGATCGCGGCATCATCGTTGAGCGGCATTACACCATGCCCGGCAGCGACCAGCCGATCACGGCGGCGAAGGTGGGCGACAACGTGACCGTGCATCTGACGGTGATCGCGCCCAACGACCTGCACTACGTCGTGATCGAAGACCCGATCCCGGCAGGGACGGACGCGGTTGACCCGAACCTGAACACCAGCCAGCAGATCGGCACGCAGCCGGAACTGAACCCGGAGAACCCGCTGAGCCAGGGTTGGGGCTGGTGGTACTTCAGCAACATCGAATTCCGCGACCAGAAGGTTGTGCTGTTCAGCAGCTATCTCCCGGCGGGGACGTATGAATACGTCTACACCCTCCGCGCGGGCTTGGCGGGCGAATATAACGTCATCCCGCCGACCGGCTCGGAATTCTACTTCCCGGAGGTCTACGGGCGCGGCGCGGGCAGCACGTTCACGATTGAAGCTGCGGAGTAAACACCGTTTCACGATTTCGCTCGCTGCTTCATAAAGGAGCGGGCATCCCATCGAATTTTGTTGACCTCGCCCTTCAGACTATCGGAGGGCGGGGTCGATCATTTTTGGCATGAAAGGAATGGCACTCCGTAAATGAGCAGCCTGAAAAACGGTGAAGAACGGCAATCCATAATGACGATTCTGGCGACCGCCCAGCCCGGCGATAGCGTTACGTTCGGCAGCTATCCGCAGACGGCGGACGGCGCGGACAGCACGCCGATCCAGTGGCGGGTGCTGGAAAATACCGGCAGCGAGCTGTTCCTGCTGAGCGAGTACATTCTCGACTGCAAGCGGTATCACGGCGAATTCGTAGCGGTTACCTGGCGCGACTGCGATTTGCGGGAGTGGCTGAACGATGAATTCTTCAGCGCCGCATTCGATGCAGGCGAGCAGGGGTTGGTCAGGATGACCCGCTGCACCGACAACGGAGACGATACGCCGGATACCGATGACCGGGTCTTCCTGCTCAGTGCCACCGAGGTGCAAAGTCTGACGGACAAACTCGGCAAGGATTTTCTTCGCGCACGCGGGACGGAATTCGCCAAAGTCAAAAAAGCCGATGGCTGCCATCTGTATGTGATGGACAAGAATATCCCCTCCGATTACATCAGTGAGGGCGGCAAAAAGTATGGCTGCTCATGGTGGTGGCTCAGAAATCAGGGCAGGCTGAAAGATAAAGGAAACGACCCGTCGCGCGCTGCGTTTATCGGGCAGCGCGCCAGCATCCGCCACTACGCTCGTGTCAATCAGGCTGGCGACGGCGTGCGCCCGGCTGTAAAGCTCGCTCTTCACCAGGCTTTGGTCGTGTGAGCGCGCTATTCATCTGACTCTTCGGGGGTTTTGGACAGCGAACTGAGAACCTCTATGCCGGAGCCAGTGCCGAGATACATCCGGCGGTAGCGCAGCAGCGCGATCAGCAGGATGAACTGCATAAGCGTCGAACTGACAGCGGCGAACTGGTCGAAGTAGAACAGCAGCAGCGTCACGGTCGTGAGCGAAATCACCAGCCCCAGGTAGCCAAGTTCGCTGCCCAGCCGCTCGCGCCTCACCAGCATCAGCGCGCCCCCGGTGAGCATCATTACCCCGGTGATGCTTCCCAGCGCCAGCAGCACCAGAAACCAGGTGATGCTGGTTGGGCTGTTGACGAACTTTTCGTCCAGCAGTAGCACGGTTGCGACGAACTCCAGCCAGTCGCGCGAGAGCAGCACCCCGGCGAACACGGCGAACTCCACCAGCGACCCAATCCCGGCAAGCGCCAGTCCGGCGATCAGCAGCAGCCGGTAGCGCGCCTGGTTGATCAGCCGGGCTTCCAGCGCCTCGAACCGCGCGCTTGCCCGCTGGAAGATATTCGGGTTGGGCGGGGCGATGTACAGCGTATCCGAGTTGATCACCGCCAGCAGCGCTTCGGCAAGCCGCACATGTTCGGGGATGCGGGCGTCACGGATCACGCGCATCAGGCGGGCTTCCAGGCTGGCGCGCTCGGCGTGGTCAAGGTCGTTTTCGATCAGTTCCATGATCTGGTCGAGTGCGCTGTACAGTTCGGAGCGCGAATCCATGCGCGACGGGCGGCGGATTTGCAGATAGATCATCACCGTGAGCAGGAAGAAGGCGTAGATGATCGGCGCGGCGAGCGGAAAGAAATAGTCGTTGCTCTGGGTGATGAACTTGCCCACTTCGTCGATGAACAGCCCGACGCCGACCCCGCCCAGTACTGCCGCGACCCGGTATGCCCAGCGGTTGGCGAAGATAATCGGCGCGAGTGTAGCGAGAAACAGCAGCAGCCCGCCCCACACCACATGGGCGATATGCAGCGCCCCGCTGCCGATCTGCGGGTAGCCGGTCATCTCAAGATAGGTGCGCGTCAGCACGACTGATGCCGCGAAGCTGATAAGAGTGAGCAGGAGATAGCGTTCCGCGCCTTCGCGCCGGACAGGCGAGCGTAGTTGGAGCATGGTGCTGGCATCCCCGTGTATTTTTAAGGGATTTTAACCGCCAAAACAGGAGCAAGTCGAGAGGTTGAAAAAGATTGATTGAACCGCCAAGATGCCAAGAACGCCAAGTGAAATATCTCTCTGTGTTCTCAGCGGTCTCTGTGGTTCGATTTTATTCTTTTTTTCACTTGAGGTTGCCAAGTCACCAAGAACGCCAAGAAATTATCGACGGCGCATCCGGGCGATGATGCGCGGCATGATGCGGGTGTAGGCGTGATACAGCAGCGGCACGGGCGCATAATCCCACGCCCCGACGTGGCGCGTCACCGCCCCGCGAAAGCCGCGCTTGAAGTTGTAGACGCCCCACAGCGGGTCGCTCTCGTCGAAGACGCTCGGCGCGCCCCACATATCGTACAGCGCGTAGCCCTGCGCCTTCGCCCAGCGCAGCGCTTCCCACTGGAGCAGATAGTTCGGCATTTTGTCGCGCTGCTGGTTGGACGACGCGCCGTAGAAATACCAGCACTTGCGCCCGAAGTGGAACAGGATCACGTGAGCCACCGTCTGCCCGTCGATCTCGGCGATCAACGGGTGGGCGAGTCCGGCTTCGATGAAGGCGCGCCACGCCTGCTCATAATATTCCGGCGGGCGGATCAGGAATTCGTCGCGCTCGCCGGTGACACGGTACAGGTCGTACAGCAGCGGCAGGTCGGCGATTGATCCGCCGCGCACGGTCACGCCTTCGCGCTGGGCGATGCGGATTTTGCGGCGCGTGCTCTGGCTCATCGCCGCCAGCAGATCATCTTCCGACTGCGCCAGATCGAGCAGAACCGTGTTGCGGAACTGCACCTGATCGTTCGAGAAGTGCCAGCCGCTGTCGCGCAGCCGCCGCATGCCCGCCTGCCCGGTCTGGTCAGGCGAATCGTCGGCGTCGTCTTCTTCGTCGGCGTTGGCGGCGGGCACGCCCGTCGCCGCGATCACGTCGGGATCAATCTTCAGCCAGATGGCGCGGTGGTGACGCGCCATTCGCTGCAAATGGCGCAGCACTTCGACCACCAGTTCAGTATTGGCATAGTCCAGCGCCGGTCCCTTCGGCACGTACATCACCTTGAGCGGACCGACGCGCCGCACCCCAACCGACGCCATCGCCACCGTCTGCCCGTCGTGGGCGAAGGCGAGGCGGATCGGCTCCCAGCCGGTGGTGGCGCGCTTGAACTCGCCCCATTCCCACGTTTGCAGGACGTGGGCGTAGGGCAGGGCGCTCAGCGTGTCGTTCCACTGGTCGCGGTCGGTGATCGTGGTGACGGTCAGGTTCGATGCCATCGAAATTTCTCTGCCGTAGGAGCACAGCGCGCTGTGCCTCTACAAATTGTCGCCTGTCTTTCGTATCCGCAGCGCCAGCCGGTATGCTGCGTAAATCAGCGGGTTGTATACCCTATCCCACGCGCCCACCGAGCGCACGACTTCGCCGCCCCAGCCGCGCTTGAAGCCATATACGCCCCACAAGCCGTCCGAGCGCTGCTCGAACTGGACTTCGAGCGTCGCGGCGTCCTCGTCGGGGATGCCCCACAGATCGTA
>JADLHH010000649.1 GCA_020848855.1 Anaerolineae bacterium
CGAAGGCGTCGCGCGTGAAGTCTTCATAGCTGCGCGCCCCGCGCACCTGCGCCGTCGCCTGAACCGGGTCTTTGCCGTCTTCGAGCAGGAAGACGTTCAGGTTGGTGCTGCGGTCGAGGTCGTCGAAGTTACGCCCCAATGCATCGCAGTGCTGGCGCAGAATGTCGAGCTTCTGCCTGACGATGTCCAGCCTGCCGCCGCCGACGTTGCAGCCATTCCCGTACTGCGCCACCAGCTTGAGTGTGACTTTTTCGCCGCCGCCGCCCAGCCACAGCGGAATGTGCGGCTTCTGCACGCCCTTCGGCTCGTTGATCGCGCCGTCGATGGTGTAATAGCCGCCATGATAGGTGGTTTTTTCGTTCGTCCACATGCGCACGATGATCTCGGTGGCTTCGCGGAACATGCGCATCCGGTTTGGGATATCCGGGAAGCCGTAGCCGTAGGCGCGCCACTCGTGCTCGTACCAGCCCGCGCCCAAGCCGAAGATTAGCCGCCCGTGACTCAGCACGTCGACCGTCGAGGCGATCTTGGCGAGCAGCGCCGGGTTGCGGTAGCCGTTGCACGTCACCATCTGCCCAATGCGGACGCGCGACGTATCGCGCGCCAGCCCCGCTGTGATCGTCCAGGCTTCGAAGGTGGTTTCAATTTCCGGTGTCGGCACGGTGTGGAAGTGATCGTAGACCCAGATCGAATCGTAGCCGGCGGCTTCCGCCGCTTTACCCACCCGCGTCATCGCTTCGTACTGCTCGACCGGATCGTCGATCTCGACCAGGTCCATACGCCAGCCCTGCGGTACGAACGTTCCGAATTTGAGTGTCATCGGTTGCTCCTGTCGGTATCGTGAAATGTAGCTGACCGTAGCATACCGCAGACGCGGATAGCCGCCAGTTTCGGGCTTGTTGACAGGCTGTGGATTGGGTGTTATGTTATGGTTAACATGATACGGTTAACAGGTCATGTAAGCAAAAGATTATTACCGATGACCACTTTGAGTGATGTAGCCAAACGCGCGGGCGTATCTCCCATGACCGTCTCGCGGGTGATCAACAACTCCGGTTACATCCACCACAAAACCCGTGAACGTGTGGAACAGGCGATTGCCGAACTTGGCTACGTGCCCAACGCGCTGGCGCGCAGCCTGCGCTTCAAGCAGACCAAGACGATCGCGCTGCTGATCAGCGACATCACCAATCCATTCTTCACGACGTTGGCGCGGGGCGTCGAAGATGCCGCCAGCGAGCAGGGTTTCAGCGTCATCCTGTGCAACTCGGATGAATCGCGCGATAAGGAAGCCCAGTACCTGAATGTCGTCATTCAGAAGCAGGTGGATGGCGTGCTGCTTGTCCCCGCGGTATCGTCGATGGAATCCGGCAGGTTTCTGCAGGACTGCGGCGTGCCGTTTGTCGTCATCGACCGGCGTGCGCCCGGCCTGGAAGCCGATATCGTGCGCTGCAACACCGAGCTGGCTGCGTATGAGCTGACCCGGCATCTGATCGATCTGGGGCATCGCAGCATCGCCGCGCTGAGCGGTCCCGAACAGGTGACGACAGCGGCGGATCGCATCGCCGGGTATCGGCGCGCGCTCACCGAAGCCGGACTGGAGCATACCGCGCTCGAATTCTACGGTGGATTCACCCTCAAAAGCGGTTACGATCTGACGAAGCGGCTGCTTGACACCGCGAAGCCGACTGCCTTGCTCGCCGCCAACAATTTCATCGTCTTCGGCGTTCTGCGGGCGCTGAAAGAAGCCGGACTGCGGGTGCCGCAGGAGATGTCGGTCGTGACGTTTGACGATCTGTTCGAGATGATGGGCGTCGAACCGTTCCTGACGGTCGTCCACCAGCCCGCGTATGATATGGGACGCCGCGCGACGCTGCTGCTGCTGGATCGCCTTTCGGGAGCGGCGACCGGCGAGCCGCAGGAGATTATCCTGCCGACGCAGCTCATCGTGCGCGCATCGAGCGCTGCGCCGCGCGCGCAGCCTATCTGAAGTATCCTGCCGAAAGGCTTCTGAAGGAGAAGGTTATGACGCTGTGCGATCTCAGACCCTGGCTCGTCCGGGCGCAGCGTGAGCAGTTTGCCATCGGCGCGTTCAACGCCAATACGCTTGAACAGGTGCAGGCGGTCGTGCAGGCTGCCGAAGCCGAGCAGTCACCCGCCGTGATTCAGGTCAGTCATCGGGCGCTTCAGTATCTCGGCAGCGGCTCGGAAATGCTGGGGCTGGAATACATCGCGACAATCGGCAAGGTGGCGGCGCAGTCCGTATCCGCGCCGGTCGCGCTGCATATCGACCACGCCACCGAAGATGAGGTGCGTCGGGCAATCGCGCGGGGGTTCACATCGGTCATGTACGATGGCAGCCTGCTGCCGTATGCCGAAAACGTCGCCACGACACGCCGGCTGGCGGACGAGGCGCGGGCGGCGGGCGTATGTATGGAAGCCGAACTTGGCGAAGTTCCCAAGCCGGGCGTTTCCGACGATACCGAAGCGCTGACCGACCCGGCTGAGGCGGCAGAATTCGTCGCCGCGACCGGGATCGATTCGCTGGCGGTGGCGCTCGGCTCGGTACATGCCGTCACCGAAAAGCACGTGTCCATCGAACTGGATCGCCTGAAGGCGATCCGCGCGGTGGTTTCGGTGCCGCTGGTGCTGCACGGCTCGTCCGGCGTCCTCGATGGCGAGATCGCGCAGGGGATTCATCTGGGTTTGTGCAAGGTCAACGTGGCGACTCAGCTCAACAAGGTGTTCACGCTGGCGGCGCGGGCAAAGCTGGAAGATGATGCGGGCATCGTCGATCCGCGAAAATATCTGGGACCAGCGCGCGCGGCAATGGTCGAAGCCGTGCGCGAGCGGATGCGCTTCTTTGGGTCGTCGGGCAAGGCGAAGCCATGATTTTGTGTGTGAACGCCAACGCGGCGGTCGACAAGACCGCCATTGTCAGCCCGTTCCGGCTCAACGCGATTCACCGACCGCAGCAGGTGCTGGCGCTGCCGGGCGGCAAGGGCGGCAACGTGGCGCGGGCGCTCAGGACGCTGGGCGACGACCCGATGATGATCGGCTGGGTAGGCGGCTTCGCCGGGCAGTTCATCGAAGATGCGCTGCATCGGGAGGGCATCGCCACGAACGTGGTTCGCACTTCGTCCGAATCGCGCACCTGCCTGTCGATTCTCGACCCGGAGACCGGCACGCTGACCTAGCTTTACGAACGGGGCGAGCCGATTGCGCCGGAAAGTTTGACCGAACTGGTCGAGCTTTTCCGCAGCAGCGTGGCGGGCTGCGCCGCCGTCACGCTGTCGGGAAGCCTGCCGGCGGGCGTCCCGGCGGACTTCTACGCCCGGCTGATCGAGATCGCGCACGCGGCGGGCGTCCCCGCGTACCTCGACGCCAGCGGCGAGCCGCTCCGGCTGGGGCTGGCGGCAAAGCCGGATTTCATCAAGCCGAACCGCCACGAGTTCGCCGTGCTGATGGGGGAGGAGTTCGCCGCGCATGACGATCTGGTCGCCGCCGCTGCCGAAGTCGCCAGGCGATACGACACAACCGTCGTGCTGTCGCTGGGCGCGGACGGCGCGATTGGCGCGTCCGGCACGGATATCTGGCACGCTCAGCCGCCGTCTGTGACCATCGTCAGCGCGGTGGGGTCGGGCGACAGTCTGGTTGCCGGCGTCGTGCACCGGCTGGTGGCAGGCGGCTCGCTGGATGACGCGCTGCGCAGCGGCGTCGCTGCCGGAACGGCGAACGCGCTCCGGCTGGGCGCGGGGCAGTTTTCGCGCGAAGATTACGACCGAATTTATACGAATGTGACCGTAGAACGTCTCTGAAAGGAACGAGTACATGCTCACCACTAGGTTGACACACCCCGGCATCCTGAGCGCGCTCGGCAGCATGGGGCACGGTAGTATGGTGCTGATCGCCGACGGCAATTTCCCGTTCGCTACCCACACCAACCCGGCGGCGGCGCATGTGTACCTGAATCTGAGACCGGGACTGATCTCGGCGACCGACGCGCTCGAAGCCGTCGTGAGCGCGATTCCGGTCGAAGCGGCGCACGTCATGCAGCCCGCCGATGGCAGCACGCCGGATATCTTCGCGGAATTCAACGCGCTGCTTTCCGGGCAGGAATTACAGCGGGTCGAACGTTTCGCCTTCTACGATCTGGGGCGGCGTTCGGAGGTTGGACTGGTAATTGCGACCGGGGAGGCGCGTATTTACGCCAATATCCTGTTGACAATCGGCGTAGTGAAATAATGTGTAATGACCAATTGACAGCCGCAGTAAACGGTGATATGTTATGGTTACCATGTTAGCGTTATCATATGGGTGTTCGATTAGCTTGCATGGTACCGAACTAGATTTCATCCTAAAATGAGGTTCATTTATGAACACCATTTTGATCCAGATGGAAGGGATCGAGAAGACCTTTCCGGGTGTCCACGCACTCTCCGACTGCCGCTTTGAGCTAGTGCCCGGCGAAGTCCACGCGCTGGTCGGCGAGAACGGCGCGGGCAAATCGACCCTCCTGAAAATCCTCGCCGGGGTGTACCGCAAGGATGCTGGGCGCATCCTGCTGAAGGGCACCGAAGTCCACATCCCCAACCCGCACGCTGCCCAGCAGCTTGGCATCAGCATGATTCATCAGGAACTCAACCTGATGCCGCACCTCACGGTTGCGCAGAACATCTTCATTGGGCGCGAACCCCGTCGCGGCGTGCGATTCATGCTGGACGATGCCGCGATCAATGACCAGACGCGCGTACTTCTCCAGATGCTCAACCTGAATATCGACCCGCGCACCAAGGTTTCCGACCTGACGGTTGCCAAACAGCAGATGGTCGAAATCGCCAAGGCGCTGTCGTTCAACGCCGAAGTGCTGATCATGGACGAGCCGACGGCGGCGCTGACGGAGTCGGAGATCGACGAGTTGTTCCGCATCGTGCGCCAGCTTCGCGACAAGGGCGTGGGGATCGTCCACATCAGCCACCGGCTTGAGGAACTGAAGCAGATTTCCGAGCGCATCACCGTCATGCGCGACGGTCACTACATCGACACGGTGATGACCAGAGAAGTCAGCATCGACCGCATCATCAACATGATGGTCGGGCGCACGATCTATGAAACGTCGCCGGAAGTGCCGGAAGATACTAGCCAGCAGGTCGTTCTGGAAGTGAAGAACCTCAACCGGGGGCGCATCCTGCGCGATGTCAGCTTCAGGCTCAGGCAGGGTGAAATCCTCGGTTTTGCCGGGCTGATGGGGGCAGGGCGCACCGAGGTGGCGCGCGCGGTGATCGGCGCGGACTCAGTCGACTCGGTCGACATTTATGTGAATGGTAAACCGGTGCGCATC
>JADLHH010000650.1 GCA_020848855.1 Anaerolineae bacterium
GGCATGATGACCCAGTATGGGATGCAGCCGCTGGGGATTTTCGAGCTGACCCCGCTCGGTATCCCGATCCTGATCGTAGGGCTGGTGTACATGTATTTCATCGGCGACCGTCTGATCCCAGACCGAACGCCGGTCGGGGATGAAAAGCAGCAGCTCACCAAGCGCATGTACCTGACCGAGATGGTCGTCGAGGAATACTCGGCGTTCGTCGGCAAGACGCTGGAAGAGGCGAAGCTCGGCAGCCAGCTTCAGATTCAGGTGCTGCGCGTCATCCGCGAGCGGCATCGCTATCTGATACCCACCGCCGACGTGCGGCTGGAAGCGGGCGACGTGCTGATCGTGGAAGCCGGGCGCAGCGAAATCCTGAAGGTCAAGGACATGCCTGGCGTGCAGATCAAAGCCGACTTCAAGTTCGGGGATCTCAACGTTGATCCCGACGGGATCGGCATCTTCGAGGTGATTCTCGTGCCGGGGTCGCCGTTCATCGGGCGGACGCTGCGCGGGCTGCACGCCCGCGACCGCTACAATCTGCAGGTGCTGGCGATCAACCGGCACGGCGAGCCGATTCGCGGTAAGCTGAGCACGATTCTAATGCAGTTGGGCGACGTGCTGCTGATTCAGGGAGCGCGCGACAACATCGAGGTACTGGAGCAGGAAGCGACCTTCACCACGCTTGACGCTACGGTCGATCAGGATCGTCCCGACCTGCGCCGTGCACCTCGCGCCGTGCTGATTTTCGTCGGCGCGCTGGTGCTGGCGGCGCTGGAAATCGTGCCGATCCCAATAGCGGCGCTTGGCGGTGCGGTGCTGGCATTCGCAACCCGCTGCATCACGCCGGAAGAAGCCTACCGGCAGGTCGAATGGAAAGTGCTGATCCTGATCGGCAGTATGCTGGCGCTGGGGCAGGCGATTGAGCAGACCGGGACGGCAGCATTTCTGGCGCAGCAGATCGTCGCGTGGGTGGGGCACATGCCGGTGTTCTTTCTGCTGAGCGCGTTCTTCGTGCTGACGGTCGTGCTCACTCAGCCGCTGTCGAATCAGGCGGCGGCGGCGGTCGTGCTGCCGGTCGCCGTGCGCACGGCGCTGCAGCTTGACCTCGATCCGCGTACCTTCGCCGTGATGATCGCCATCGCCGCCAGCAGCGGCTTTCTGACGCCGCTCGAACCCGCCTGCGTGATTATTTACGGGGCGGGGCGCTACCGCTTTATGGATTTTCTCCGAGTGGGGGCGCTGCTCACGGTGGTGATCTACGGCATCGTGATCGTTCTGGTGCCGCTGTTGTGGCCGCCTGTCGCGGCGTAGGAGGTAACACCATGTCCAACAACCTATCCCGTCCGCTTGCCGACCGCATCCGACCCGAATCGCTCGACGAATTCATCGGTCAGGAGCATCTGGTCGGCGTGGGCAAGCCGCTGTACCAGACCATCAAAAATAACCGCGTCCATTCGATGATCTTCTGGGGTCCGCCGGGCGTGGGCAAGACGACGCTGGCGCGGATCATCGCTCACAGCACGGGCAGAGCCTTCTTCGAGCTGTCGGCGGTGAACGCGGGCAAGGAAGAAGTCCGCAAGATCGTCGAAGGCGTCCGGCGCGAGGAAAAGCGCGACCTGTTCACCATGCTGGAGCCGCAGAAGCCCGCCGCCGCGCCGGTGTTCTTTCTGGACGAAATCCACCGCTTCAACAAGGCGCAGCAGGATTTTCTGCTGCCGTATATCGAGGACGGCACGGTGATCCTGATCGGCGCGACGACCGAGAACCCGTCGTTCGAAGTCATCCCGGCGCTGCTCTCGCGCTGTCAGGTGTTCGTGCTGCAGTCGCTGACCGACGACAACGTGCGCCAGATCGTCGAGCGTGGTGCGCGCGAATTGAACGTGGATGTGCCGGACGCGGCGGCGGAATTTCTGGTCAATTTCGCCGGGGGCGACGGGCGGCAGTCGCTCAACCTGCTGGAAGCGGCGGCGTCGCTGTATGACGGCGAAATCACGCTGGAAAATCTGAAGAACGCGCTTCAGTCCAAACATCTGCGTTACGACAAGCAGGCAGAGGAGCATTACAACACCATCAGCGCGTTCATCAAGAGTATGCGCGCCAGTCACGTCGACGCGGCGCTGTATTATCTGGCGCGCATGGTCGACGCCGGCGAAGACCCGACGTTCATCGCCCGGCGCATGGTGATCTTCGCCAGCGAAGACGTGGGCATGGCAGACCCGAACGCGCTGCTGATCGCCAACGCGGTGTTCCGCTCGGTCGAGATCATCGGCTACCCGGAATGTCAGTTCAACCTCGCTGAAGGCGTGGTGTATCTGGCGAGCGCGCCCAAAGACCGCGCGGCGGGCGACGCCTATTTCACGGCGCTGGACGATGTGAAGCAGCACGGCAATCTGCCCATCCCGATGAAGCTGCGCAACGCGCCGACCCGGCTCATGAAGGGACTCGGCTACGGCGAGGGTTACACCATGTATGGTGACCGCGATCTGCTGCCGGAAAAGCTTCAGGGATCGCGCTACTACCAGCCGAAGGAATGAGATTCCTGAAATGCCCGGCGGAGCTAAAGTAGATTCAAGTTCAGGATTTGAAAATCGCTGCCCCATTGCACGTTTGTCGTTTGTAGGCGCTGCCTCGCCCATTTTGGGGTTCTTGGCGTTCTTGGCGATTCATGAATTCGCTTTTGCAGTTTGATGCGTTTGCCCTGCCAATCGAGCCTGACCGCCCTTGACACTGGCGTTACGCGACCTTTATAATCCCTTGATTGCTTGCCGCGCTGCCGGTCGCGCATGACCGGCGAGTTTAGAGGAGAAATCCTGTGGGTCCGCTGCCAAAGAGAAAACACTCCCGGAGCCGTCGTGATCGGCGCCGTTCGCATGATGCCCTGTCGCTCAATCATCTGGTTCGCTGCGAAAACTGCGGCGCGTACCACGTCGCACACCGTGTGTGCCCGAACTGTGGCACCTATCGCGGCGAGACCGTGATCGAAGTGGGCGGCGAAAGCTAAAGACACTTCGTTTTGCGAATCGAGAGCTGCACCCGTCCGGGCGCGGCTCTTTTGTTTTGCCCCGCAGCGCGGTTGTGCAGTTCTGCACGCTGCGATTCCGGGAGGCGGTGCTTGCTTTGTGCGCCATTTAAGGTATGCTTGGGGCGTGTGCTGATTTTCACAACCGGCAAGGCTTCAACTCGTCATGGTAGACTGGTCAAAAGTCGCTTTCCTGTTCCCCGGTCAGGGGTCGCAGGTCGTCGGCATGGGCAAGGACTTTGCCGACGCTTATCCGGCTGCGCGTCAAACGTTCGAACAGGCAGATGATTTCCTCGGTTTCGCGCTCTCCGACCTGTGCTTCAACGGTCCCGCCGAAACCCTTAACGATACGCTCAATGCACAGCCCGCACTGTACGTCGCCAGCATGGCGACTCTGCGCGTGCTGCAAAGCGAAGCGCCCGCGATATCGGCGGCGTTCGCGGCGGGGCACAGTTTCGGCGAGTTCACGGCGCTGGCGGCTTTCGGTGCGCTGACGTTCGAAGATGGGCTGCGGCTGGTGCGTGAACGTGGTCGGCTGATGAAGGAAGCCGGCGTGAAGCACCCCGGCGCGATGGCGGCGATTCTGTCGCTCGACATCGACCCGGTGCGCGAACTGTGCGCGGCGGCGCAGGCGGAGACCGGCGGTACGCTGGTCGTCGCCAACGACAACTGCCCCGGACAGGTCGTGATTTCCGGCGACGACGCCACGCTCGACCGTGCGCTGGAATTGGCGAAGGCAGCGGGCGCGCGCCGTGCGCTGAAGCTGGCGGTCAGTATCGCCGCTCATTCCCCGCTCATGCAGTCGTCGGCGGACGAGTTCCGGCAGGCGCTGGCAGCTACTCCGTTCCAGTTGCCGAGCGTCCCGGTCTATGGCAACGTGAACGCCGCGCCGCTCACCAGTGTCGACGCGATTCGCGCCGAGCTTGGCGCGCAGTTGACCAGCCCGGTTCGCTGGCGCGAATCGATGCAGGCGATGATCGCTGACGGCGCGGAGACGTTCGTCGAGATCGGTCCGAAGGACGTTCTTACCGGGCTGATGAAGCGCATCGACGGCGACAAATTGACCATCAACCTGAACAGTACCGAAAACTTCCTGAAATTTATCGTGCAATAATTCCAATAAGACCAGTTGATTACCGCAATATAACTTGTTATCATGGATGCGAATCCATGTTTATAACTTAAAGAATGACGCGAACTTCACGGAGGAAAACGGCATGTCACGAACTCGTTGGGCTTTTGTTCTCATTCTGGTAATTGCTGGGGTACTGGCGGCTTGCCAGCCAGCGGCGACGCCGACGCCGACGCCTCGTCCGACGGCGACGACCGCGCCGACTGAAGCGCCGACCGAAGCGGCTGTCACGCCGACTGAAGAGGTGGTCGTCGAAGCTGCCACTGAAGAAATGGCGGCGACCGAGGAAATGATGGTCACCGAAGAAGCCACCGAAGAAATGAGTGCGACCGAGGAAATGGCGGCGACCGAAGAAATGACGCCTGAAGTGGGTGACGTCCTGACGGTCGCCGGGCAGGCGGGCGATTTCACCACGCTGCTGGCGGCGGTCAACGCTGCCGGCTTGACCGAAACCGTGCAGGGTGAAGGTCCCTTCACGATCTTCGCCCCGACTGACGACGCTTTCGCGGCGCTGCTCGAATCGACCGGCATGACCGCTGACGAGCTGCTCGCCAGCGACACGCTCGCGGCAATCCTGCAGTACCACATCGTCTCCGGCAAGGTCACGTCGGACGACCTGGAGAACTACCGCAGCACCGACAACCCCGACCAGATCATCGTTCCCACCCTCGAAGGCGAGAACCTGACGATCACCTTCGCCGACGACGGCACGGTCGTTATCAACGGCGTGGCGAATGTGACGTTGTCCAACGTCGAAGCCTCGAACGGCGTGATCCACGTCATTGACGCGGTGCTGACGCCGCCCTCGATGGCTGCTGAAGAACCCGTCGCTGAAGTAACCGAAGAAGCCACCGAAGAGATGGCGATGGCGACCGAGGAAGCCACCGAAGAGATGGCGATGGCGACCGAAGCGCCGACCGAAGAAGTCGTCGTTGAGCCGACCTCTGCGCCGGAAGTGGTGGCAGGTGGCGCAACGATCACGATTGCCGCCGGAGATGCGGTCGTCGTCGGTCTGGCTGCTGGTCTCAGCGGCGAGGGTATTGCCCCGCTCGGCATCGACATTCAGCGCGGCGCGGAAATGGCTGTCAGTGACCGCCCGA
>JADLHH010000651.1 GCA_020848855.1 Anaerolineae bacterium
GCGCAGGCGCGCATTTTCTGATGCGCTTCCGATGGTTTTCCATGTCATTTCTTACGCGGCGGGATTATACTGTTGCGTATCCCCAATGAGAACCGGGTGAAAACCGCATGTTTGAACAGTTTGTACAGGACCTGATGCACGACGATCCGGCGGTGCGCTACGAGGCAGCGCAGAAGCTGGGCGCGTCGAACGATTCGCGCGCCATCCAGCCGTTGATCACCGCCCTGCCGGACACCAATGCCAAAGTGCAGTATGCCGCGTTCAGTGGGCTGATCAAGCTGAACGCCTACGAAGCCGCCGAACCGGTGGTCGACATGCTGCTGAACAACCTCAACAGCCGGGTGTGGGAGCTGCTGAAGCTGAATATCGGTCTGCGGCTGCGCAGCGGCTTGCTGGAGATCGTCGAAGGCAGCAACGCGCCGGTGGTCGAGCCGATCACCGAAGCGCTGAACACGTTCGATCTGGACGAGCAGCAGCGCGCTCTGCTGGTGCGCATCCTCGGTCGCAGCGCCGACAGCGCGCGCGTCGATATGCTGATCACCTATCTGGTCAAAGGGTCGCCCGCGATACAGGGCGCGGCAGCCGAAGCGCTGGGTTACATCGGCGACGAGCGGGCGATTGCGCCGCTGCTCCTGCTGGTTCACGACCAGAGCAACGAACTGCGCGAGATCGCCGCCGAAGCGCTCGGTCGCATTGGCAACGAGCGGGCATTCGAGCCGCTGGTGGCGATGCTGAAGGACGAGAACGAGTGGGTTCGGCGCGCGGCTGTCGTGGCGCTGGGCGACCTGGGCGACCGGCGCGCCATCGAGCCGCTGAGCGAACTGCTTCAGGACGAGACCAATGTCGTGCAGGACGCCGCGTTCGAGGCGCTCCAGAAGCTAAGCTATGGCAAGCTCGACATGACGCTGTAAAGCGCGTGCAAACGAATTTCGGAAGCGCTCGTGTATAATGGGTACACGAGCGCTTTTGTTTTTGGAGACGCTGGGATGGCGGACATCACCCAAACGCGCATGACGCTGGACGAGTTCAAAACCCTGCCGGAAAGCATGGATCACATCGAGCTAATCGACGGAGAGCTGATCATGAGTCCCGCGCCCAAGTACAAGCATCAGAAAGCCGTCCTGAGCACCGCTGCCAAGCTGCTCCAGCTTCCGCAAGGGACAACGGTCGTCTCGCCGATGGATGTGTATCTGGATGAAAATGTCCTTCAGCCCGACGTGTTCTGGGTAAACGAGGCGGACAGCTTATGCAAGCTGGGCAACGACGGCTACTGGCACGGCGCGCCCGATCTGGTGGTCGAGGTGCTGTCGGCATCGACGGCACGGCGCGATCACGGCGTCAAGTTCAGGCTGTACGAGCAGCATGGGACGCGCGAATACTGGCTGGTGGACGCCGAGGGCGAGTTTGTCGAAGTATTCCACCGCGAAAACGATATGCTGGCGCGCGCCGGGGTTTACGGAACCGACGAGTCGTTCGCGCTGAGTATTTTGCCCGACGTGATCATACAGGTCGCGGCGCTGTTCGGCTGATCGTCAGAAATGCCGGGCGCACTGCCGTGTGCCCCTACAACCCTACCCGCAAAATCAGACACCAGCGGCGCATCCCCGGTTCGCACAGACGTGCTATAATGTCGGCGTCATCGGCTCTGTACGCATCGGAACGCTTATGCTCCCCATCCGTCTGGAAATCAAGAATTTTCTCGCCTACCGCTCGCCGGAACCCGTGCAGTTCGAAGGGATTCACCTCGCCTGCCTGACCGGGGCAAACGGCGCGGGCAAATCGTCGCTGCTGGACGCGATCACCTGGGCGCTGTGGGGCAAAGCCCGCGCCCGCCGCGACGAAGAACTCGTTCACCTGGGGCAGAACGACATGTACGTCCTGCTGGAATTCGAGCAGGATGGGCTGATCTATCAGGTAAAACGGCAGCGGACACGCACCAAAGGCGGCGCGGGTACGCTGTATCTATTTGCCCAGAAGGACGACGGCACGCCCAACGACATCAGCGAGCCGAACATGCGCGCTACACAGGAGAAGATCAACCGCCTGCTCAACCTCGATTACGAGACGTTCGTGCATTCGGCATTTTTGCAGCAGGGCAAAGCCGACGCCTTCACGACCAAGACGCCGCGCGAGCGCAAGCAGATTTTGTCGGACATCCTCGGCTTGGTGCGCTGGGAAACCTACGAGGAAGCGACGAAGGAAAAGCTCAAGAGTATCGATGGCGAGATTATCGGCACAGAAATGGGGATCAAGCGATACGAGGACGAGATCGTGCAGGAGCCAGCGCTGATCGCCGCCGTCGCCGAAGCCGAGCAGCAGCAGCAGGACGCGGAAGCCGCGATGCACGCCGCCGAAGCCGCGCTCAAGCAGGTGGAACACGCGCCGGACGAGATGCGCAACGCCCAGAAGCGGCAGGCGGACGCCGAACAGCGGCTGCGGCATCTGGAGGGCGACCTGAAAGCCGCCGACGAGGAGATCGTTCGGCAGGAGCAGAAAGTTACCCGGTTCGAAATAACCATCCGCGCGCGCGAAGAGATCGAAGCGGGCTACGCCGCGCTGGAAGACGCCCGCAGCACCAACGAAGCGCTGGGCGACAAGCTGATGGCGTTGAGCGAGATCGACGAACAGCGGCGCGGCTTCGAGCGCCAGCTAGACGCGGCGCGCGCCGAACTCGAAAAGGAGATCGGCGGGCACGAGGCGACGGTGACGGCGCTGGAACGTACTATCGCAGCCGCGCAGCCGGACGCGCTCGAAGCAATTCGGCTGGAGATCGCCGAGTTGGAAGTGCTGGACGACGAGCGGACGGCGCTTGAGGAAAACCTGAACAAACTCAAGAACACGCGCACCGACCTCGACGCGACCAATCGCACACTACTCCCAGAAATGAACAAATTGAAGGAACGCATCGACCGGCTGAAGGCGGCTGAAGGCGCTTTTTGTCCGCTGTGCGGTCAGCCGCTGACGGAAGATCACCGCGAAACGCTACTAGCAGAGCTTCAGGCACAGGGGACGGGACACGGCGATAGATTCCGCACGAACAAAACGCGCACGGACGAGATCGCGGTCGAGATTAAAATTACCCAGGATACACTGACCAACATCCGCGTGAGGCTTCAGCATCTCGCCGACCTGAAAGGACAGGCGGGAGAGTTCCGCGCCGGGGTGGACGCGGCGCACGACGCCGAACTTCAGCTTCACGCCGTGCGCGCCCGGCTGGATGCCGCCCGCGCAACGCTGGACAGCGAGGATTTCGCCGCCGATCTGCGCGCGCAGATCGCGGCGCTGGACGCGCAGCGGAATTCGCTCGGCTACGACGGCGAACTGCACAACGCGGCGCGCCAGAGCCTGCAAACCCTGCGCGAGTTCGAGAGTCGCCAGAATGAACTGCGGAGCGCGCTCGAAGCGCTGCCCGACGCACAGCAGGCGCTCGAAGCGGCGGTGGCGCGGCGCGAACGCCTGCTGACCACGCAGGCGGAAGAACGCGCGCAGCTTGCGCAGCTTGCGGACGAAATCGCCAAGCTGGAAATACTGGTGCGCGAGGAACAGACGCGGCGCGAGGAAGTCAACCGCCAGCGCATCGCCGAGCGAGCGGCATTTCGCAAGCTGGCGGACGCGCAGCAGGCGCTCAAAGCCATCGAGGACGGGCGCATCCGCAAAGCCGAACTGGAAGCGCGGCTGGCACAGTTGAAGGTCAAGCGCGCGCTGTACGACGAACTCAAGCTGGCGTTCGGCAAGAATGGCATCCCGGCGATGATCATCGAGACGGCGATCCCGGAACTGGAAGCCGGGGCGAACCGCCTGCTCAACCGGATGACTGACGGGCGCATGAGCCTGATGCTGACGACCCAGCGCGAAAAAATCACGGGCGGGGTCGCCGAAACGCTCGACATTCAGATCGCCGACGAACTGGGCACGCGCGCCTACGAGATGTTCAGCGGCGGCGAAGCGTTCCGCATTGACTTCGCGCTGCGGGTGGCGCTCTCGCAAATGCTGGCGCGGCGGGCGGGGGCGCAGCTTCGGACGCTGTTCATCGACGAGGGCTTCGGCACGCAGGACGAGGAAGGGCGCAACAAGCTGGTCGAGGCAATCACGGCAATTCAGGACGACTTCAACCTGATCCTCGTGATCACGCACATCGAAGACCTGCGCGATTCGTTCCCGGTACACGTCGCAATCGAAAAACGGGAAGACGGGAGCCGGATCAGCGTGCGCTAGCCAGCCGTGTTAAAATAGGTGGACAGGCTAGACAAGGACTTCGACCATGAACAACGTCCGCGAGCAGTTGATCGCCAAGCTGGACGAACTGAGCGACGAGCAGGTCAAAACGGTGCTGCGTTATGTCGAAGCGATGCAGACGACTTCGCTGCCGGAAGACTATGACGAAGCGAACGATCCAGCGATAGGATTCTTTTCTGCCGACGCCGAATTTGCGAGCCGCACCGAAGATAGCTTGCGTGAGGGTTTCGGTCGCTCCAAATCCTGAAACGAGAATCAGACCCAATGGTGGAGTCCATCGCCGACACAGGTTTTGTAGCAGCGGTTGGTAATCAGTCCGATAAATGGCATCAAGCCTGTGCCACTATTTATCGGCGCGAAGGCGTAATCTATCTGCCACAGACGATTCTGGCGGAAGTGGGTTATATACTCGGACGAGAGTTGGGAAACCGGGCATTTGCGAGTTTTCTCAGGCGCCTGCCTGAAACAAAATGCCGCATTATGGCGTTGGAAATGCAGGA
>JADLHH010000652.1 GCA_020848855.1 Anaerolineae bacterium
ACGGAGGCATCGTCACGAGCCGGTTCAACGTGCGGGAAGGGCACGATTTTGGCGGAAGGCTTCTGCTTCGGTTTGACGGGGTTGACCGACGGTTTGGCCTCTTCGGCTGGCTCTGAAGCCGCCTTCAGTCCGTCGGCAATGACCAGTTCCTGTAGGCGCGATGCCACTTCACGCTCACAGCCGGGGAAGACGACCCGGTTTGCCGACAGCCAGTCGGACAGGGCAGTTTGGGACGCACCAGACACGGCCAACTCGATCAGTTCGAGGCGCAGCGTGCGCCACTGCGTCTCGCTGACGATCAGCGTGACCGAGTCGAGGTACGCGCTGGCGGTCATCGGCACGGTTTGCACTTCGTGCACCGTTTCTTCGCGCGTCACCGTCGCGCCGAGGTCCAGTGCCGTGACCAGTAAGGGATCCGGGCTGACGATCACCATTTCGTCTTCGTCGCGGACTTCAACCTCGACATTCCAGTAGGCGGCGTCCTCGCGGTCAATCTCGCTTACCGCGTTCGCCGACTGGAACATCTGCGACGGATCGAGCAGCGTCGCGTCACGCCCGATCGCGTCCAGCAGCGCTTCTTCGAAGCCGCCTTCGCCTTCGGTCAGCGCGTCGAGCCCGGTCAGGCCGATGTCGCCAGTCAGCAGCTTGGCCGCCCGCTGCTTGCGGCTCATGAGTTGTACGGCCGTCTGCTCCATCGTCCCTTCGGCGTACAGGTAGATCACCTTGCAGTGCTCGTGCGTCTGATTCAGCCGGTACGAGCGCGCCGCCGCCTGCATCAACGTCGAGAGGTTGAACACCAGCTCGTAGAAGATGAGCGTCGGGAAGTGGATGAGATCCAAGCCGGTTTTGACCAACTCGGGATTGCACAGCACGACGTTCGTGCCCTTCGCGATCTCGCGCGCGATGACGGCTTCACGCCGTTCCGCATCGACCGTGTTCTTGAGGATGAAGGTCCGCGCTTCCGGCACGTGCATTCGCAGCAGTGTTTCCAGGCGCGGCTGGATGTCGCGGGTTGCTGTTTGCCGGAAATAGATCACGCACGGACGATTGGCGCCGAGCTCCGCCTGGACCCGGTCGATCAGCGCCTGTTCCTTGGCGAAGATCCGGTCTTCGCCGTAGCTCGGCAGACGGGCGACCGTGTAAGGTTCTTTCACGCCGCTTATCGGGTGCTTCAGGTTGTGGATCACGTCATACGGGCGAAACGGCGCGTTGTGCCAACCCATCGCCCACTGCAAGTACGCTCCGCGAAAGGTTGTGTCGCCTTCCCAACGGCGTTGGATCAGGTAGTCCTTGAGCCGCTGGCGGGTGCTGTCGTATTCGGCGTACAGATCCGCGTCAAGCTCGACCGGGTGCGCGATTTCCTCGTAGCGCGGCAGCGCCTTGCCGAGGTCGCCCAGGCTAAAGAACACGGCGTGATCCAGCACTTCCGCGACCAGCAGCGGCGAGATCCCCGGCGCTTCCTGATACGGCCGCTCGTAGGTCGACGTTCCGGTATAGGCGCCGGTATCGCGGTCGTAGGACGGCCGCTCTTCGACGATCTGGTAGGGTAGACTGCTGGCGAGTTACCGTCGAAGCGGTACTTTTCCAACAGTCCCCCTCCGAACCGTGCATGCGCCTTTCGACGCACACGGCTCTCTAGAACTTCATTCGCTTGAACCGGGAGTAGGTTCACCTGCATGAATTCTGCGGTGGCAGTGGTGGCAGACAACCAGCGTCTTCCGTTCCATAGCAATCATCCGCGTGACCCATTCAGGTTTTTCGTTTCGTCCTGCCCAGCGCCGCTTCAAGTCAGAGAGTTTGCGAACATGATGCACCTCGCAATCTTGCCGCGAGCCGCATAATTCGCATTTATCCGCTTGGAGTCGTTTTACGAGGTCAGACCGATATGCAATCGAAACGAACTTGTCATCATCGAGTTGTCCTGTAGCAATCTCGACGCTTGTCAGCGGAACTGCGCCCCAGTAGATGGTGCGTGTTCCGTGTTTGGTACGGACGACAACTTGCAGGGTTGTGTATTCCCGCTCGTTAACCGTGATTCTGCCGCGATACTTACGGTAGACCTGGCCGACGCTGAGCTTGTATTTCTCCATCAGCGTTCTCACCAGTGCCGCTTGCATGATGTTCTTGAGCGAGCCGAGCTGGTGTCGGTCTATCGCGTACTTGTAGTATTCTGCCAGTCCCCGGTAGCGGCTTTGATAGTTGTCGATGATATGCGCGTCCGAGAAGGCGAGCATCGCTGCATCTGCCACCACCTTGCCGCTTCGCATGTAACGCGCTGCGATTTGTTCGGTCAGTCCGTATGGCACGCCCAACCGGACTTTTCCATTGGCGGCACGGCGTTTGACTTCGGGCCTTCGGGTATTGCGGGTGATTTTGTCGTCCGCGTGAAAGATGCTCACTGCATACCCCAAGAAACGCGCGTGTTCGCTGCGCGCATTGGTTATCAGCGTTTTGTCCGCACTCATCTCCAGATGGAGCGTGGTTCTGAGAAAGGCGCTGATTTCCGCTTTGATGACTTCTGCTTCCGCTCGTGAACCGGCAAAGCTGAGGATGAAGTCATCCGCGTAGCGAATATAGCGTAAACGGCGAAAGTCGCGGTCATGCGTGTCCCGTGAAGGCAGGCTGCGGCGTTGTTGCGCGAGCTGTTCGGCAAGTTTTGTGTTCCCCTGCCGACGTGCCTTTGCAATTTCGACCCCCAGCGCGTTGTATTGCGGATGGACACGACGTTTCTCACCCTTTGTGTACCGCGGGACGAGGGTATCTTCGACGAAGACATCCAGTTCGTGGAGAAAGACGTTTGCCAGAAGCGGACTGAGAATACCGCCTTGCGGTGTCCCGCTGTAGGTGCGGTGATATTCCCAGTTTTCCATGAATCCGGCTTTCAAACCCTGCCGGATGAGGTTGAGCAAACGTCCGTCGTGGATGTCGCGTGCGAGCAGTTTCATCAGGATGTCGTGGTCGATGCTGTCGAAACAGCCCTTGATGTCGCCTTCGATGAACCACGCCGATGCGCGAAAGCTTTCCTTGATACGTCGCAGCGCCGTGTGGCATCCTCGCCCTGAGCGGAAACCGTGTGAGCTGTCGCGGAAGCGGGGTTCGTAGTACGCTTCGAGGATCATCCGCAGCACTTCCTGAACGAGCTTGTCTGTGAAACTGGGCAAGCCCAGTTTCCGCTTTCCGTTTCCTCGTTTCTTCGGGATTTCAGTCCGACGAACGGGTTTGAAGTGAAAGCGTTCCCAGCGCAGCATATCGATGATGGTACGGATGCGCTTCAGGCTCATGCTGTCTGCCGTATCGTCTTCCGTCCCGGGTGTCATTGCACCACGATTGCTGTAGATCTTGCTGTATGCAGCGAGATACAGGTCTTCGCTGTACAGTGCGCGATACACCCGTGTGAGGGGTGCCCGTTGGTCTCCCAGTTTGCGAATCGCTTGGAGAATGGCTTCAGCTTTTTGCATTACGCATACCTCGCTTCTTCATCCAAACAGAAGTTCCTGACCCCCTTCGCCCTGTGGCTGGCATTACCCAGCCGCTGTCAAGTGGCCGTGACACCACTGACTACTATGGGGTCTCCGTCGCCATAAGCCTCGCGGCTGTTAGGCGATCCCGCAGTACGGACATGAAGGACGTTAGAACGACGTAGGGCTTCCGTTCGCAGCTTGACAGGTCTCATTGACCCTTGCTCCTGACAGGAAGATTTCACATCTCCGCGAACTTAGATGCTGCTGTCAGGGCTTGACCTTAACTGTGGTGTCAAGGGAGGGCGTGTCTCCAACTCGCTGCTAGAATTCAAGCAATTCAGCCTTACCCATATCGTTCAGGTCTAGAGGTTCCACTCTGGTACACAGTTTCCCAGTTCACCCCGTTTCCGACATGCTATGGTCCCGCTCAGGGTTTCCCCCGCCAGTAAGTCGGATGACCTCGCAGGCAGTTTCTTCAACCTGCGGTATGTTTCATACAATCCTTCACGCCGCCGTGCGGCGCACTTCGCGTACGCCCATGTGTTCGACCCAGCGCGACTCGGCACGCCCGCGCTGGCTGCTGTTCTCGCTCACCACCTCCTGATACGCGCGCGAGCCGCGTTCTTTCCGGCTCAGGCGTCTTCCGCCGCCCCACGGGTAGCGTGTGCGCACGCGCGGATTGATGGCGTATTCGAGATTGAAGATCGACGACGAGCGTCCGTTGAACGGCGTGCCGGTCATCGCCAGCACCTTCTTCGCCATACCTGCCATCCGGCTGAACGCTTCGCCGTTGCCCGTGTCCCCGTGCTGCGCCTCGTGCACCTCGTCCCAGATCAGCAGATACACCCGATCCGGGTACCTGCGCTTGAGATATTCGTCCAGCCGATAGCGCGGATTCCGGGTCGGGTACTTCTCGCCAGGCTTCGGCTGCGATCCACGGTCGCGGCTTTCGCGCCACAGCGGTGTTTGGCAGATCGTGCAGGTTCGTTTTCCACCGTTCAGCCACGTGTCGGACGCGGCGGCGCTCACGCCTTTCTTCTCCTGCATGACGGTCTGTCCGCAGTGCGGGCAGGTCGGCACGCGCACTCGGCGGATGCGCTGATTCGGCAGATAACCTTCAGGCACAGGTGCGTCATATCGCCACAACGACGACACCTCGGTGCGCCAGACGACCGCCGGTTCCCACGCGCAGCCCAGCTTGGTCAGGTCGCGCTTGATCAGGCCGATCTTCGGCACGTGCGCGGGCAGCGTCTCGGCGCGTTGCATG